>NZ_JBEPFC010000010.1:0-96168 GCF_040301705.1 Streptomyces sp. NPDC000151
GCTCCCCCGATCTGGTCCTGCTGCGTCGCATCGGCACCGTCGACCCGGCCTCGCTGGACGACTACCGGGCGCACGGCGGGTACGCCGCGCTCCGCCGGGCCTTCGCGCTGGGCCCGGCAGCGGTGATCCGCGAGGTGACCGAGGCGGGCCTGGTCGGGCGGGGCGGCGCCGCCTTCCCGACCGGCCGCAAGTGGGACGCCACCGCCCGGCAGCCCGACCACCCGCACTACCTGATCTGCAACGCCGACGAGAGCGAGCCGGGCACCTTCAAGGACCGGGTGCTGATCGAGGGCGATCCGTACGCGCTGGTCGAGGCGATGACGATCGCCGGGTACGCGACCGGGGCGCACCTCGGTTACCTGTATCTGCGCGGCGAGTACCCGCGCGCGCTGGCCCGCATCCAGTACGCGATCGACCAGGCGCGTGCGAGAGGGCTGCTCGGCGACGACGTACTGGGCCAGGGGTACGCCTTCGACATCGAGATCCGGCGGGGCGCCGGCGCGTACATCTGCGGCGAGGAGACCGCGATCTTCAACTCGATCGAGGGGCAGCGCGGGGAGCCGCGCAGCAAGCCGCCGTTCCCGGTCGAGAAGGGCCTGTTCGGCAAGCCGACGGCGGTCAACAACGTCGAGACGCTGGTGAACGTCCTGCCGATCCTGGAGCACGGCGCCGCGGCCTACGCGGCGACCGGCACGGAGGGCTCGACCGGCACCAAGCTGTTCTGCGTCTCGGGGGCGGTGGCCCGGCCCGGGATTTACGAGCTGCCGTTCGGGGTGACGCTGGGCGGGCTGCTGGAGGCGGCGGGCGGCTGTACGGGGACGCCGCGCGCGGTACTGCTCGGCGGCGCGGCCGGCGGCTTCGTACGCCCCGACGAGCTGGACATCCCGCTGACCTTCGAGGGGACGCGGGCCGCCGGGACGACGCTCGGGTCGGGTGTCGTCATGGTCCTGGACGAGACGGTCGACCTGCCGCGGATCCTCCTGCGGATCGCGGAGTTCTTCCGGGACGAGTCGTGCGGGCAGTGCGTGCCGTGCCGGGTCGGGACCGTGCGCCAGGAGGAGGCGCTGGTCCGTATCAGGGACCGTACGGGGGCCGCGGCCGCCGACGACATCGCGCTGCTGCGGGAGGTCGGCCGGGCCATGCGGGACGCCTCGATCTGCGGCCTGGGCCAGACCGCGTGGAACGCCGTGGAATCCGCCATCGACCGTCTGGGGGTCTACCGATGACCGCTGTCCCGCTGCAGCCGCCGCGCCGGCTGATCGAGTTCACCCTCGACGGCGAGGCCGTCCGCGTGCCCGAGGGCGCCACGATCCTGGACGCCTGCCGGGCCGCCGGCAAGGACGTGCCGACCCTCTGCCAGGGCGACACGCTCACCCCGAAGAACGCGTGCCGGGTGTGCGTGGTGGAGGTCGAGGGCGCACGGACACTCGCCCCGGCGTGCTCCCGGCGCGCGGAGCCGGGCATCGCCGTCCGTACGGACACCGAGCGGGCCCGGCACAGCCGCAAGGTGGTGCTGGAGCTGCTGGCGTCCTCGGTCGACTTGTCGACGACTCCGCGCGCGGAGGACTGGATCAAGGAGTACGAGGCGAAGCCGGAGCGCTTCGGCCCGGGCGCGGCGCGTGTGAACGAGGAACCGAAGGTCGACAACGACCTCTATGTCCGCGACTACGACAAGTGCATCCTCTGCTACAAGTGCGTGGACGCGTGCGGCGAGCAGTGGCAGAACACCTTCGCCATCGCGGTCGCCGGGCGCGGCTTCGACGCTCGTATCTCCACCGAGCAGGACGCGCCGCTGACCGACTCGGCGTGTGTGTACTGCGGCAACTGCATCGAGGTGTGCCCGACGGGCGCGCTCAGCTTCAAGTCGGAGTTCGACCTGCGGGCCGCGGGCACGTGGGACGAGGGGCGGCAGACGGAGACGACGACGGTGTGCGCGTACTGCGGGGTGGGCTGCAATCTCACCCTCCATGTGCAGGACAATGAGATCGTCAAGGTCACCTCGCCGCACGACAACCCGGTGACCCATGGCAACCTCTGCATCAAGGGCCGCTTCGGCTACCAACACGTACAGAACCGGGACTGATCAGTATGGGCAGGGTCACCGAGCGACGGCGCGTCATCCGGATCCGCGACGGAGCCGTGAGCACCCGCCCGGACACCCTGGTCGCCGAGGAGCCGCTGGAGATCCGGCTCGGCGGCAAGCCGCTCGCCATCACGATGCGCACACCCGGCGACGACTTCGCGCTCGCGGCCGGCTTCCTGGTCAGCGAGGGTGTGCTGGGCAGCGCGGCGGAGCTGGCGAATATCGTCTACTGCGCGGGGGCGACCGACGACGGCAGCAACACGTACAACGTCGTCGACGTCCAGCTCGCGCCCGGCGTGGCCGTCCCGGACATCACCCTGGAACGCAACGTCTACACGACGTCCTCGTGCGGGCTGTGCGGCAAGGCGAGCCTGGACGCCGTGCGGACCACGGCGCGCTTCGCGCTCAAGGACGACGACGCGATGACCGTCGAGCCGGCCACGCTGTCCGTACTGCCCGACCGGCTGCGCGCCGCCCAGCGGGTGTTCGACCGTACCGGCGGGCTGCACGCGGCCGGACTGTTCACGGTCGACGGTGAACTGCTGGACCTGCGGGAGGACGTCGGTCGGCACAACGCGGTCGACAAAATCATCGGGCGGGCGCTGCAGCAGGGCCGGCTGCCGCTGTCCGACACCGTCCTGATGGTGTCCGGGCGCGCCTCCTTCGAGCTCGCGCAGAAGGCCGTGATGGCGGGCATCCCCATGCTCGCGGCGGTCTCCGCGCCGTCCTCGCTCGCGGTCGACCTGGCCGCCGAGACCGGCCTCACGCTGGTCGGCTTCCTGCGCGGCAGCTCGATGAACGTGTACGCGGGCGAGCACCGCATCGCCCTGAGCTCCCTCGACTGAGAGCGCCCCTCAGGAGTGGGCAGACGGGCCCGGCCGGCGGGGTGCGCCCCCTGCGCCGGCCGGGCCTCCCAACTGCGCGTCGCAAGCCCTGACGGGCCGCCGGAACAGCGGATGCCAGGGCCCGGCTGTCAGCTGCAGCGGTCGTCCAGCCCCGGTGTCGCGATGCGCGTCAGCAGGTCGACGAGCTGGTCGCGCTCGGCCGGACTGAGGGCGGCGGTCAGCTCCGCGTTGGCCGCGTCGCCGAGCTTCTGCGTGCGGCGCAGCGTGCGGCTGCCGGCCGGCGAGATGGTGACGGCGTTCTTGCGGCGGTCGCCCGGATCGGGCGCGCGGGTGACCAGTTCCTCGGCGACCAGGTCGTTGACGATCGTGACCATGTCCTTGGGGTCGATGCTCAGGCTGCGGCCCAGGTCCGCCTGGGAGACCGGGCCCAGTTCGGCCACGGCCGACAGCACGGCGTGGTGCATCATCCGCATGCCCTCGCGGGCCAGCGCTTCGGCGACGAGCCGGTGGCCGCGGGCTGCGGCGCGGCCGAGGAGCCAGCTGGGGAGGGCGCGGATGCGCGTGGGTACATAGGGGGTTTCGGCCATGCCATCAGCCTATCGAGCGAACGCAAAAACCATGGGGGCAACCAACGGTTTCTACAGTACCGTTGGGGCTCCCAACGTTTGGCGACCCCTGGAGGTGCGCGTGCGGCGCGTCCGGTTCCACGAGTACGGCGGTCCCGAGGTACTGCGGATGGAGGAGGCCGAGGCGCCCGTGCCCGGCCCCGGTGAGCTGCTGGTGCGCACGGAGGCGATCGGGGTGACGCTGCCGTCCGTGCGCGCGGTGCGCGGCGACGGCAACGGCGGGGGCCCGCCGCTGCCCGGCGTGCTCGGCGGCGAGGTCGCGGGGGAGGTCGTCGGCACCGGCCCGGACGTCACGGCGTACGCGGTGGGCGACCGGGTCACCGGGCTGCCCTTCACGGGCTCGTACGCCGAACTGGTCACCGTGTCCGTCGCGCTGGCGAGCCGGATTCCGGACGGCGCGAGCGCGGTGGACGCGGTGGCGCTGGTGCGCGGCGGCCAGGTGGCGCTGACCGCGCTGCACACCGCGCGGCCCGTGGCGGGCGCTGCCGTCCTGGTCACGGGCGCGGCGAGCGCGACCGGGCACCTTGCGGTGCAGCTCGCGAAGGTCCGGGGCGCGCGGCGGGTGGTCGCGGCGGTGAGCGGCGCCGCCCGTCCGGCCAAGGCGGCCTTCCTGCACGGGCTGGGCGCCGACGAGGTGGTGACGTACGGGGCGGAGTCCTGGGGCGAGCCGGCCGAGATCGTCCTGGACGGGGTCGGCGGCGAGCTGCTGCCGCGGGCCCTCGCGGCGTGCGCGCCCGGCGGGCGGCTGATCTTCTTCAACTCCGGCGGCGGCACGGTACCGGCGTACGAGCTGCTGGCCGGCGCGAAGACCGTCACCGGCATGACGATGCGCCACTTCGCCGCGCACCAGCCGGAGGTGTACGCGCGGCACGGCGCCGAGCTGTGGGAGCTGGCGCGGGACGGCCGGCTGCGCCCGGCGGTGCACGCGGAGATCCCGCTCGCGGAGGCCGCCCGCGCGCACGCGGTCATCGAGGCGCGCACCAATCTCGGCAAGGTCGTCCTGATCCCCTGAACGGCCGTACTCGGACGGCACCGGCGCTCCCCGGCCAATCCGGGTGACGCACGCTCCTTGCCGGGGCGCCTGCGGGACAAGTACCTTCCTCCGCACGAACATGGGACGTGGGATGTCCATACGTGGGATGTCCAGATGATCCGCCCGGCGGGTCTCCGGGAGGCTTCCCGGGCCCGCCGCGCGGCCGACGCCGATGCCTCGCCGATGCCTCGAAGGGCAGGTCGGACCATGACGTCAGATCCGAGCGAACACCGCAGTCCCGGCCCGAGACCCGTGCGACGCCGCTGGTGGGCCATGCTGGCCACGGCGGCGCTCGCCTTTCTCCCCCCGGCTCCCGCACACGCCCAACCCCCCACCGAGGCGGCCCCGGCCGGCCTCACCCAGCAGGTGCTGTTCAAAGCCGCCCAGGAAAAGGGCTACGCCTGCTTCCGTATCCCCGCGATCGTCACGACCCCGCGCGGCACCCTCCTCGCCTTCGCCGAGGGCCGGGTGCACGACTGTGGGGACGCCGGCGACATAGACCTGGTGCTGAAACGGTCCACCGACGGCGGCCGTACCTGGGGCCCGCTCCAGGTCGTCAACGAGGGCGGCGGCGACACGCACGGCAATCCGGCGCCGGTCGTCGACCGCCGCACCGGCCGCGTGGTCCTCGCCGAGACCTACAACAAGGGCCGCACGGACGGCCGCAACTGCGATATACCGTGCGACCGCACGCCGCACCTGCAGTACAGCGACGACGACGGCCGCACCTGGTCCGCGCCCCGGGACATGACCTCCGCGCTCCGCCCGCCGTCGTGGAACTCCTGGTACGCGACCGGACCTGTGCACGGTATCCAGCTCACCCGCGGGCGGCACGCAGGGCGCCTGGTCTACGCCGTCAACGCCGAGAGCTACGAGGGCGGCCGGATAACGGCCAACCACGCGGCGCTGATGCACAGCGACGACGGCGGCGCCACCTGGCGCACCGGCGCGGTCGACACCTGGCCGACCGCGCCGGACGGCACGTTCCGTCAGAAGCCGTCCGAGATGACGCTCGTGGAGCGCGCGGACGGCGGGATCTACGTCAACGGGCGGGAGCAGGACGGCACGGACCTGGGGCACCGTACGGCGGCGGTCAGCCGGGACGGCGGCCAGTCCTTCGCCGAGCCGTTCCGGGCCATCCCCGACCTGTACTCGCCCATGGTCCAGGGCTCGGTGCTGCGGCTGCGGTCGCGGGGTACCGACGGCTACAGCAGGCTGCTGTTCGCCGCGCCCGCCGACCCCGACCGGCGGCGCACCATGACGATCCGCTCCTCGTACGACGAGGGCCGCACGTGGGAGGGTGCGGAGCGGGGCGCGGTGATCACCACCGACTGGTCCGGCTACTCCGACATGGCGAACATCTCGCACGACGAGGTCGGGCTGCTCTACGAGGGCGGCGCGGTGGACGCGCGGGACGAGATCCGCTTCGCGCGGTTCACCGAGGACTGGCTGGGGCAGCGCCGCGGCCCCGACCCGACGACGCCGGACAGCGGGGCCGGTGCCCGGCCGGCCGCCGTGCTGGGCGGCGCCCGTACGGCCGACGGCCGCTTCGGGCGGGCGCTGGCGTTCGACGGCAGGGACGACGCCGTACGGCTGCCGTTCCGCTCGTCGCTGCCGCTGGGCGACCGCGACTTCACGTGCAGCCTCTGGTTCCGGTACGAGGCGAAGAGCGGCGAGCAGCCGCTGCTGTGGATGGGCGGCGTGGGCAGCAGGGCGCCGCAGGTGGCGCTGCGCGCCGACCCCGCCAAGGACCGGCTCACGGCGGACGTCACGGCGCTCGCGGGCGCAGGGCCCGCGAAGTCCGCGCAGGCCGCCGTGGCCGGCGCGGCCAACGACGGGCGCTGGCACCACCTCGCGCTGCGCCGGTCGGACGACCGCCTGTCGCTCACTGTGGACGGTGTGCACACCACCTCGGTGGCGGACGTGCCCGGCTCGGTCAGCCGGAACGACACGTTCGGGGTGCACCTCGGCCAGAAGCCGGACGCCCGCGCGTACTTCACGGGCGCGCTGGACGAGGTACGCGTCTACGGGCGCGCCCTGAGCGACCGTGAGCTGGCCGCGGTACGGGAGCAGAACGCACCGGCGGCGGCGCCGGCCGTGCTCCGGCTGCCGCTGGACCGGGTGCGCGGCGACTGACGAGGAGGTGGAGCGGCGACCGACGAGGAGGCGCGGCGGGGGCGGCCGGTCAGCGGGTCTGGGTGCGGTGCGCCAGGTCCGGGTAGTCGACGATCAGGCCGTCCCCGTCGCACTCCAGGTCGCGCTGGAAGGTGCCCGAGGAGTACCGCACCCGGGCGCCCTCCTCCGTGCGGGCGAGGTGTTCGTAGCGCTGCCGGGACGGCTGGACCGCCAGCTCCGGCACCGACACCCACGCCATCGTGCACTCGTACGCGCCCGGAGAGCGGTGCAGCCCGTGGCGCAGCAGCGGCATCGTGTTGGTGAGCGGGCACAGCCCGAGGTCGCAGTCGAGCGCGTCCTCCAGGCCCGCCAGCGGCTCGCCGCCCGCGGTCCACCGGCCCTCGTCGTCGCGGCGCAGGTCCAGTTCGCGGCTGCCGGCGGCGCTCTCCGCCCGCACCCGCAGCCGCCGCGTCACGAAGTCCTCGCCGGTCTCCAGCTCGTACGTGATCCAGTACGCCTCCGGTACGGTGCCCACCGCCCGGCCGTGCGCGGACAGCGTCCGCTCGCCGAGGTCGACCCACGCGGTCTCGATGCCCTTGCTCGCGCTGACGTCCCAGGTGAGGACGTGATGGCCCGTCATGCAGGCACCCTAACGGCGCGCTCCTACCGGGTCGGCGGCCGACACGGTGCCGGAGGACCCGGCCTGCCCGGCCCCGTCGGCCGCCGCCTGCTCCGCCGCCTCAGCCCGGCGCGCGTACCGCTTGGCGATCACCGCGCAGACCATCAGCTGCATCTGGTGGAAGAGCATCAGGGGCAGCACCGCGAGGCTGGCCTGCGCGCCGAACAGCACGCTGGCCATCGGAAGCCCGGCCGCCAGGCTCTTCTTCGAGCCCGCGAAGGTGATCGCGACGCGGTCGGCGCGCGGGAAGCCCAGCTTCCGTGAGCCGTACGTGGTCAGCGTCAGCATCACGGCCAGCAGGACGGCCTCGACGGCCACCAGCTCCACCAGCCGCCAGAAGGAGACCCGGCCCCAGATGCCCTGCACCATGCCGGTGCTGAACGCGCTGTAGACGACGAGCAGGATCGAGCCGCGGTCGACGTAGCCGAGCACCTTCTTGTACCGGGTGAGGAAGCCCGAGATCCAGCGGCGCAGCAGCTGTCCGGCGACGAAGGGCACCAGCAGCTGGAAGACGATCGACAGCAGCGAGTCGACGGAGAAGCCGCCGCCGTCACCGCCCAGCAGCAGGGCCGCCAGCAGCGGCGTGATCACGATGCCGACCAGGCTGGAGAAGGAGCCCGCGCAGATCGCCGCCGCGACGTTGCCGCGTGCGATGGAGGTGAACGCGATCGAGGACTGGATCGTGGAGGGCACCAGGCACAGGAAGAGCAGGCCCGTATAGAGCTGCGGCGTCAGCACATACGGGACGAGGCCGCGCGCCGCCAGGCCCAGCAGGGGGAAGACGGCGAAGGTGAACGCCAGGACCGTGAGATGCAGGCGCCAGTGGCGCAGCCCGTCCATCGCTTCTCGGGTGGAGAGCCGGGCTCCGTACAGGAAGAAGAGCAGGGCGACGGCGCCGGTCGAGGCGCCCTCGGCGCCGGTGGCGGCGGCGCCTCTGGCGGGCAGCAGCGCCGCCAGCACGACCGTGCCGATGAGCGCCAGGATGTATCCGTCCACGGGGAGCCAGGAGGGGATCTTGAACTGAGGGCGGCGCATGGTCTCTCTATCGGTCGGCGGCTCGGGCGGGTGCGTGCGGTGTGCCGTACGCACCGGGGCATGGACGGTGCCCTCTCCAGAGTGCGCCTGATCGCGGCAATCGGGAAGCCCTCTTACCGTAGTCACTGTCATGCCGGAACGTGATGGGCGGGGGTAGGGTCGGGGACGTGTTCGATCCGGTACAGCTGCGGACCTTTCTGGCCGTGGCACAGACCCTGAGTTTCACGCAGGCCGCACAGCGCCTCCGTGTGCAGCAGTCGACCGTCAGCCAGCACGTGCGGAAGCTGGAGGCGGCGGCCGGCCGCCGGCTGTTCGCGCGGGACACCCACGGGGTGGAGCTGACCGAGGACGGCGAGGCGATGCTCGGCTTCGCGCGCACGATCCTGGAGGCCAACGAGCGGGCCACGGACTTCTTCGCGGGGACGCGGCTGCGCGGCCGGCTGCGGTTCGGCGCGTCCGAGGATTTCGTACTGACCCGGCTGCCGGAGGTGCTGGAGGGGTTCCGCCGGGACCACCCGGAGGTCGACCTGGAGCTGACGGTCGAGCTGTCGGGGACGCTGCACGAGCGGCTGGCGGCCGGGCGGCTGGATCTCGTACTGGCCAAGCGGCGCCCGGAGGACGGGCGGGGGCGGCTGATCTGGCGGGACAAGCTGGTGTGGATCGGCAGCGAGCGGCTGCGGCTGGATCCGCAGCGACCGGTGCCGCTGGTGCTCTTCCCGCAGCCGGCGCTGACCCGGGCCCGCGCGCTCCAGGCGCTGGAGGCGCAGGGCCGCGAGTGGCGCATCGCCTGTACGAGCGGCAGCCTGAACGGGCTGATCGCGGCGACCCGCGCGGGGCTCGGCGTGATGGCGCACTCGCTCGGCATGATCCCGCCGGGGCTGGTCCGCGTCGGATCCCGGGCGGGCCTGCCGGACCTCGGCGGCGTCGACTTCGTCCTGGTGCACGGCCGCCCGGACGCCCCGGCGAGCCGCCCGGCCGAGGCGCTGGCGGCCGCGATCCTGGCGGGCGGCGACCGGCTGCACCTTCCGTAGGGGCGACCGGCGGCACATGCCGTAAGGGCCGGAACCCGATTCGCTGAACCCCGTTCGCAGAACCCCGTGCTCAGAACCCCGTGTCGTCGAACTGGTCCAGGAGGACGTCGGCCGGGGTCTCGATGGCGGCCGCGGTGGCCCCCGAGAGCTGCTGTTCGGTCCAGATGACCTTGCCGCCGGGGGTGTACCGGGTCCCCCACCGCTGCGACAGGTGCGCGACGAGGAACAGCCCGCGACCGCCCTCGTCCGTGCTCGTCGCCCGGCGCAGATGCGGTGCCGTGCTGCTGCTGTCCGCCACCTCGCAGATCAGACAGCGGCCGCGGAGCAGCCGCAGCCGGACCGGCGGCGCGCCGTACCGGATCGCGTTCGTGATCAGCTCGCTGAGGATCAGCTCGGTACTGAATCCGATGTCCGCCAGGCCCCACTCCTCCAGCTGTGCCCCGCACTCCGCGCGCAGCCGGCCCACCTCCGCCGGGTCCGGCGGCACCTCCCAGTCCGCCACCTTCGCCGGCGCGAGCAGCCGGGTGCGGGCGACGACCAGCGCGATGTCGTCGGAGGGGCGTTCGGGCACCAGCGCGTCGACGGCGGCCTGGCACATCTCCTCCGGGCTGCGGCCCGCGGCCCCCTCCAGCGCCGCGGCCAGCATGTCCAGGCCGACGTCGATGTCGCGTACCCGGTCCTCGACCAGGCCGTCCGTGAACAGCACCAGGGACGAGCCCTCGGTCAGCCGCAGCTCCGTGGTCTCGAAGGGGTGGCCGCCCAGTCCCAGCGGCGGGGAGGGCGGCACGTCCGGGAAGGTGACCGTGCCGTCCGGGCCCATCAGGGCGGGGCCGGGGTGGCCCGCCGTGGCCACCGTGCACACCCCGCTCACCGAGTCGTAGATCGCATACAGGCAGGTCGCGCCCGTCACGCCCTCCCAGCCGCGGGTGCCCTCGCTGTCTTCTTCGCTGTCGATACGGGTGACCAGTTCGTCCAGATGGCCGAGCAGTTCGTCCACCGGCAGGTCCAGCGAGGAGAAGTTGTGCACCGCGGTGCGCAGCCGCCCCATCGTCGCCGCGGCGTGCAGCCCGTGCCCCACCACGTCGCCCACCACCAGCGCGACCCGCGCGCCCGGCAGCGGGATGACGTCGAACCAGTCGCCGCCCACGCCCGCCTGGGCCGGCAGGTACCGCCATGCCACGTCCAGCGCGTCCTGCTCGGGCAGGCCGCGGGGCAGCAGGCTGCGCTGGAGGGTCACGGCCATGGCGTGCTCGCGCGCGTAGCGCCGGGCGTTGTCGATGCAGACCGCGGCGCGCGCGGTGACCTCCTCGGCGAAGGAGAGGTCCTCCTCCTCGAAGGGCGGGGAGTCGCCCATGCGCCAGAAGCTGGCCATGCCCATGACCACGCCGCGGGCCCGCAGCGGCGCCGTCACCAGCGAGTGCATCCCGTAGTCCAGGATCCGTTGTTTCTGGACGGTGTCCTGGTTGGCCCACGCGCTGTCGCGCGTCAGGTCCGACTCCAGCGTGGCGCGGCCCCGCTCCATGGCCGCCACCTGCGGCGTGGTGGGGAAGAAGTCGACCGGTTCGCCGACCGGGTAGAGCGGCGGGGCACCGTGGCCGCCGCGGGCCGCGGTCCGCCGCATCCGCCAGTCGGTGTGCGCCGCCGGTTCGCCCCCCTCGGTCACCGTCTCCAGCAGGTCGACGGTGACGACGTCGGCGAACCGCGGCACCGCCACCTCCGCCAGTTCCTCCGCCGTGCGCACCACGTCCAGGGTCGTGCCGATCCGCACCCCCGACTCGTACAGCAGCTTCAGCCGCTCCCCGGCGATCTCCGCGCGGCCGGTCACGGAGGCGAGTTCGGTGGTGTCGCGGAGCGTCGTGACGCTGCCGCGCGGTCCGCCCGCGCGTGCGGTGGACCGTACGTTGACGGCCAGCAGCCGCTTGCCCACGTGGTGCACCTCGTCGGTGGCCGACCGCCCGGAGCACATCAGCTCCACGAGCCGGTCCGGCAGGCCGACCTCGTCGACGGCGCGCCCGTCGAGGCCGTCGGGCAGCTCCAGCAGGCGCCGTGCCTCGTCGTTGACCAGCAGCAGCCGCCCGTCGCCGCCGAGGATCACCACGCCTTCCCGCACGGCGTGCAGGACGGCGTCGTGGTGCTCGTACATCCGGGTCATCTCGGCCTGGCCCAGGCCGTGCGTCTGGCGGCGGAGCCGCCGGGTCACCAGGGCCGTGCTGCCGGCGGCCAGCACCAGGCACAGCGCGGCGGCGCCGAGCAGTACCGGCATCTGGCGGTCCACCGGGTTCTCCGCGCGCTCCAGGGTGATGCCGGCCGAGACCATGCCCACGAGGGAGCCGTCGGCGCGGGCGATGGGGGCCGTGGTGTCGACGGCCGCGCCCAGCGGACCGTCGATGACCTCGGTGTACGACTGTCCTTTGCGGGCGGCCGCCAGGGCCTGGGGGAAGGCGCCGACCACATGTTTGCCGATCAGCTTCCGGTCGGGATGCGTCACCCGGATGCCGTCCAGGCCGAAGACGACGATGTAGTCCACGCCGGACCGCTTGCGCGTCGCTTCGGCGCGCGGCTGCAGCTCCGCGGTGGGGTGCGGGCCTGCCAGCGCCCCGGCCGCGCCGGAGGAGGCCGCGAAGGTCTCGGCCACGGACAGCGAGCGGCGCTCCGCCGCGGCCTTGCTGTCCCGCTTGGCCTGGAGGGCCAGGGCCGAGACCGCGGCCACCACCAGCAGCAGGACGATGACCACTTGGAGGATGAAGACCTGTCCGGCGAGGCTGCGCGGATTCAGCAGGGAGCGCGGCCCTGCCCGCAAAGGGTGACGAATCCGACGATGTCCCGCCATAACCAATTTCTAACACTGCTGCCTCCCTCCTGCCGCAGAGCCGCGCGACCGGCCTAGGGCGCGCCCTGACCGGACGTCACCCGAGGGAGCGCCGACACCGGCTCGGTGGCCGGGCCGGGGCACAGCAGGCTCAGCCCGAACATCAGTACGCAGTTGAGTGCGACGGCGACCAGGCCGGGGTTGATGCCGCCCAGGTCGGGATCGGTCACGTACAGCACGATGGACGCCGCGACGCCGCCGAGCATCCCAGTCGAGACCGCCCACGGCCGCACCCGGCGGAAGAACATCAGCGCGAGCCAGCCCGGTACGAGCTGGCCGAGCAGGTAGTACGTCAGGTTCAGCACCGTCAGCATCAGCGTCGAGGCGGTGAGGGTGAGCACCGCGGCGGCGACCAGGAAGACCGCGACCACCGCCGTGGTGGTGCGGCGCTGCGCCTCGGGGCGGATGTTCGGCGCGAGGTTGCGGGAGACGATGCCGCCGATGGTCAGCGCGGTGACGGCCAGCACCAGGACGCCCGACAGGCCCGCGCCCGCGGCCACCACGCCCACCAGCCAGTCCGGCAGCCGGTCCTGGACGATCGCCATGAAGACCGTGTTGGGGTCCTTCACGTGCGGGCGGTCGGCGAAGGCGAAGTAGGCGGTGGCGACGAGGAACGGATACATCAGCATGTAGACCGGCATCCACACCGTCGAGGACTTGATCGCCCGCTCGGACTTGGCGGTGAAGATGTACGCGGCGGAGAAGCCCAGGTAGAACGTGACGCTCTGGAAGACGATGGTGGTGAGCGCGAAGACCATCGGCGACCCGCTCATCGTCACCTGCGCGCGCGGCACGGAATCCGGGCCGAAGACCTCCGCCGGGCCGCCGCCCGCCGTCACCGCCACCACCCCCGCGACGACGATGCCGAGCACCATCAGCACGTCCTTCAGGATCGCGACGAAGGCGGGCGAGCGGACCCCGGAGACGGCCAGGTAGAGGAAGGCGATCACGCCCGCCAGGAGCACCGACTGCACGGGGCTGATCGGCAGCCCGAGCGCCTGCAGCACGACCTGCATACCGATGAACTGGTACTGGCCCCACGGCACCAGCGCGACCAGCAGCGCGCCCGCGGTGACCAGCTCCAGGCTCCGGCTGCGGAAGTGCCGCCCGAAGACGTCGGGCACGGTCATCGCGTCGTACCGCACCCCGGCCCGCCAGATCAGCGGTGCGATGTAGTACCCCAGCGGATAGGCCAGCAGGATGTAGCCGAGGAACCAGATGCCGTAGCTCGCGCCGCCCGCGTAGATGCCCGCCGGGAAACCGATCATGGTGCCGATGCTGTAGATCTCGCCGACCGCGAGGAAGTACAGCAGCCAGGGCGGGAAGGACCGGCCGCCGACGAGGTACTCCCCGATCGACATGTTCTTCATCCCGCGCCGGGCGCTGAAGGCGACCAGGACGGAGACCGCCATGACGCCGAAGAAGATCGCCGCGGTCATCTCGCCGCCCCCTCGTCGGTACGCTCGTCCCGGTACCGCGGTTCGTCGATCCGCCAGGCCACCCACAGGCACAGGCTGGTGAGCGGGAACCACGCGAACATCCACGCCCACAGCAGCGGGATGCCGAGGACGTACACGTCCGTGTCCGCGAGCAGCGGCATGACGACGAGGATCGCCAGCGCCGGCAGCCCGAGCCCGATGCCGAGGCTCTTCCGCTTACCGCTCACCGGCCGGCCCCTCCCCCGGCGGGGCCCCCGGCGTCCAGCCCCGCGCCGCCCCAGACGACCTCGCCGCCGATGACCGTCGCGTCCACCTGGAGCGCCCGCACCGCGTCCGGCGCGACCGCGCCCGGATCGGCGGAGAGCACCGCGATGTCGGCCAGCTTGCCCGGCTCCAGGCTGCCCTTGTCGCGCTCCTCGAAGCCGAGGTGGGCGGCCTGGCTGGTGTAGCCGCGCAGCGCCGTGTCCACGTCCACCCGCTGCTCGGGCCCCAGCTCGTGGCCGTCGCGGGTCGTCCGGCGCACCGCGCACCAGATGCCCTCCAGCGGCGGTACGGGGACCACCGGCGTGTCCGAGTGCAGCCCGAAGGTCACCCCGTGCTTGACCGCGGAGGCGAGCGGGTCGATGCGCCGCGCCCGTTCGGGGCCGAGGAACCGGTCCCGGTGCCGGTCGCCCCAGTAGTAGACGTGCTTGATGAAGAAGGACGCGAGGATGCCGGCGCCGGCCATCTGGTCCAGCTGCCGCTCGCTGACCATCTGGCAGTGCTCGATACGGTGCCGCCGGTCGCCCTCCACTGGGTCGAGGCCGAGCTTCGCGTACGCCTCCAGGATCGCCTGGATCGCGGCGTCGCCGTTGCCGTGGATCGCGACCTGCCAGCCGGCCTCGTGCAGCGTGGCCACCCGCCTGCTGAGGTCGTCCTGCGGGAAGATCAGCAGCCCGTTCTTGTCCGGCGCGCAGGCGTACCCCTCCGAGACGCAGCCGGTCAGGCCCTGGAGCGAGCCGTCGGCCCACAGCTTCACGCCGGCCACCCGGAAGAGGTCGTCGCCGAGCCCGGCGACGCCCGCCTCGACCGGGCTGAGCTCGCCGCGCGACAGACCGGGGAAGAGATCCTGTACGAGGTATGCCTGGATCCGGTTGCGCAGCCGTCCGTTGCGGCGCGCCATCCGGTACGCGTCGAGTTCGGCGGGCCCGCCGACCAGCCCGAGCCCGGTGTCGTGGACGGTGGTGACGCCGGCCGCCAGATAGGCGTCACCGGCCAGCCCGATCGCCTCGGCGAGGTCGGCGGTCTCCGGCTTGGGCATGGCCGCGTAGGCGGCGAACGCGGCGGTCTCCGCGAGCACCCCGTCCGGCTCGCCCGCCGCGTCCCGGTGGATCGCGCCGCCCACCGGGTCGGGGGTGTTCCGGTCGATGCCGAGCAGCCGCAGCCCCGCCGAATTCAGTACGCAGAAGTGGCCCGAGACGTGCTGGAGGCAGACCGGCCGGTCCCTGGACACCGGGTCGAGGTCGGCGCGGGTGGGGTGCCGGTCGTCGGCGAGCAGCGTGTCGTCGTACCGGTAGCCGCGCACCCACATGCCCGGCTCGGCGTCGGCGGCGGCCTGCTCCACCCGGGCGACGATGTCGGCGATGGTGGCGTTGGGCGGGCTGCCCGCGTCGACATCGGCGGCGAGCGTCAGCCCGAAGAAGGTGGGGTGGTTGTGGGTCTCGATGAACCCCGGCACCGCGCAGCGGCCCTGGAGGTCCAGTACCCGGGTGCGCGGCCCGATGAGCCCGTGCACCGCGGCGTCGTCGTCGACGGTGAGCACCCGTCCGCCGCGCGCGGCGAGTGCGGTACGGGTCGTACCGGCCCGGTCCATCGTGCGGACCGTGCCGTTGAGCAGGACCAGATCGGCGGCTGTGCATGGATCGGCGGTACGGGGTACCTCGGGCATCGAGCGGTCACCACCTGACGCAGGCCGGCGCCTGCTGATCGGCATGGAATTCCCGACATGCTGCCCGCTGGACGACCGGCGGGACAGGACCAGATGGGGGTGGGTTCCACCGGTCCAGCCACCGGTGACCGCACCGGCCCGGCCCTCTCCGGGGTGCGGGCCGGCGAGGGGTGGGGCAGCGTGGTTGCCGTCCCGCCGACGAGACGAAGGAGTACCGGCATGGGTGACAAGGGCGCCATGGACAAGCTCAAGGGCAAGGCCAAGCAGATGGCCGGCAAGGCCACCGGCGACAGCCGTACGAAGGGCCAGGGCCGCGCCGACGAGGCCAAGGGCAAGGCGAAGAACGCCGTGGACGACGCCAAGGGCCAGACCCGGGGGATGAAGGACTCCCTGACGGACCGCGACGACGAGTCCTGACCCGGCAGCACCCGTGCGGCCCGGCGGCCCGCTCCCCGTGAGCGGCCGCCGGGCCGTCGCACGTGTACCGACGGGCCGTGGCCCGAGGGGGCCGGATCGGCGGCGGTCGTCCTCCAGTTGCGGGTCTGCACGCTGCACGGGTTGTGGGTCTTCACGCTGCACGAGTTGAGGTCTTGACGCTCCACAGGCACCGTGGGAACGTTCTCACACCTCGACGAGAGAACGTTCTCTCGACCCCGGCACGGTTGGAGGAACAATGGCGAAGGTCCGTTCGGTACGGGGGGTGGTCGCCGCGGTCGCCCTGTCGTTGCTCGGGACAGCCGGTTGCGGTACCGGTGCGGCCACCGGCACGGATGCCGCCGCGAAAGCGGCAGGAGTCGCCGAGGCGGGCACGCTGAAGATCGGTACGTCGAACAACATGAAGCCGTACGCCTACGAGGAGAACGGCGAGCTGACCGGGTTCGAGGTCGATCTGATCTCGGCCGCGGCACGCAAGCTCCACCTCAAGCCGCGGATCGTCGCGCTGGAGTTCTCGGGGCTGCTGCCCGCGGTCAACAACCGGCAGTTCGACGTGGCCGCCGCTGCCGTCGGCATCACCGCGCCGCGGAAGAAGACGGTCGACTTCTCCGACGGCTACCTCGCCGGCTACTTCGGGGTGCTCACCGGCCCGAAGAGCGGGATCACCGCCGATGCCGCCAGCACGAAGGGCAAGCGGATCGCGGTACTGCAGGGCTCCATCGCCGACACCAACGCGAACAGGTTCCTCCCGGGCGCGGACATCGTCCGCTTCCCCGACGCCAACTCCGCCGACCTGGCGCTGAAGAACGACCGGGTCGCCGGCTTCTTCAACGACTTCGAACCGAACCTGGCGATCGCCAAGAAGTACCCGAAGCTGCGGCTGAGCCAGCCGGTCACCGTCCCGGCCACCGACTACCCGGCCGGCTGGGCGGTGCGCAAGGGCAACACCGCGCTGGCCGGAAAGCTCAACGGCGCGCTGAGGCAACTGGTCGACGACGGCACGTGGTTGCGGCTCTACAAGAAGTACTTCCCCAAGGCACCGGTATCCCGCACCGGTCAGCTGCCGCCGTACACCGCCAAGGGGCAGCAGTGAACGACCTCCTCAACAACTTCTTCGACTGGCAGCTGATCCGCCACGTACTGCCGGACCTGCTGACCTACGGATTGCGCAACACCCTCGCCCTGGCCGTCTCGTCCGCCCTGCTGGGCAGCGTCATCGGCATGGCGCTGGCGATCATGGGCCTGTCGCGCCACCGATGGCTGCGGGTGCCCGCCCGCGTGTACACCGACGTCTTCCGCGGCCTGCCCGCGGCGCTGACCATCCTGATCGTCGGCGAGGGGGTCTTCTCCGCACAGATCAGCTGGCTCGCCTCGCCGTACCCGGTGGCCGTCCTGGCCATGAGCCTGATGTCCGGCGCGTACATCGGCGAGATCTTCCGATCCGGCATCCAGAGCGTGGACAAGGGGCAGGGCGAGGCGTGCCGTGCCCTGGGACTCAGCCACGGCCAGGCGCTGCGCCTGGTGGTGGTCCCTCAGGGCGTGCGCCGGGTCCTGCCGGCGATGGTCAACCAGTTCATCGCCATCATCAAGGACTCCAGCCTGGTGTACTTCCTGGGCCTGATCACCACGCAGCGCGAGCTGTTCCGGATCGGCCAGGACGACGCGGTGACCGCCGGCAACCTCTCCCCGCTGCTGGCCACCGGCCTGTGTTACCTGCTGCTGACCGTCCCGCTGACCCACCTGGTCAACTCCATCGACCGACGGCTGCGCGAGGGGTCACGCCCGGCCGTGGCGGCCGAGGAGCCGTCGCCCGTCGGACCGAAGAAGGAGGCGCTGGCATGACCACACCCGACCTGACCGTTCCGCCGGCCGCGCCGCGCTCCACCGGCGCCTCGCTGGAGGCGCGCGACATCCGGATGACCTTCGGGTCCGTCGAGGTCCTCCGCGGCGCCGAGCTGGCCGCGCCGGCGGGCGAGGTGGTGTGCGTCATCGGCCCTTCAGGGTCGGGGAAGTCGACGCTGCTGCGCTGCCTGAACGGGATGGAGACCCGCACCTCGGGCGAGGTACTGCTCGACGGCGCCGACACCGCGACGATGGACATCAACCTGCTGCGGCAGCGCATCGGGATGGTGTTCCAGCACTTCAACCTCTTCCCGCACAAGACCGCGCTGCAGAACATCACGCTCGCGCTGACCCATGTGAAGAAGCTGCCCAAGGAGCAGGCCGAGACGATCGCCCGGCAGCGGTTGCGCGAGGTGGGACTGGCCGACCGCAGCGAGCACCGGCCCGGTCAGCTGTCGGGCGGACAGCAGCAACGGGTGGCCATCGCACGGGCGTTGGCGATGGAGCCCCAGGTGATGCTCTTCGACGAGGTCACCAGCGCGCTGGACCCCGAGCTGGTCAAGGGGGTGTTGCAGCTGATGGCCGACCTCGCGGGCGGTGGCATGACGATGATCGTGGTGACGCACGAGATGGGCTTCGCCCGGCAGGTTGCCGATACGGTGGTGTTCATGGACGCCGGAGTCGTGGTGGAGTCGGGACCGCCCGAGCAGATCTTCGACGCGCCACGCTCTCCGCGGTTGCGGAAGTTCCTCTCGCAGGTCCTGTGATGGCGACCGGTGCAGGCGCGGGCGGCGGACGCCGACGCCCCACGGTGGCCGACGTGGCCCGTGCAGCCGGCGTCTCCGTGGCCACGGCCGGCCGGGCGCTCGGCAACTACGGCCGGGTCGGGGACGACCTGCGCGACCGGGTGACGGCGGCGGCGGACCGGCTGGGGTACTCCCCCAACGTCGTCGCGCGCAGCATGCGGTCCGGCAGTACACGCACCATCGGCTTCGTCGGCGCCGACATCTCCAACCCGTACTTCGCCACCGCGGTGCGCGGCGTGTGCGACGTGGCCCGCGCGCAGGGCTACGAGGCGATCCTCACCAACAGCGACGACCGGCTCGACGACGAACGCGCCGCGGTCCAGGTGCTGTTGGACAAGCAGGTCGAGGGCATCGTCGTCGCGCCGACCTCGGTCACCGATGTGCGGCACCTGAAACACGCCCAGGAGCTGGGTGTGCCGATCGTCCTGCTCGACCGGTCGAGCGGTGTGCTCGACGCCGACAGCGTGGTGATCGACAACGCGGCGGCGGCCTACGGGGCGGTCGCGCACCTGCTGACACTGGGCCACCGCAGAATCGGGCTGCTGGCGTGCGTGGACCTCGACGAGGGCCCGGAAGTGGCGGTGCGCGGCAGCACCGGCCGGCTGGCGGCGCGGGGTGCGGCGCGGCCGTCGACCGACCGTATACGCGGCTATCTCGCCGCCGTGGACGAGTACCTCGCGGCCTCCTCGGCCGAGCTGGTCCGGTACGCGGGGATCGGCGAGGTGGCCCGTGCCGAGCAGGAGGCCGACGCGCTGCTGACGCTCCCTCAGCCGCCCACTGCGGTCTTCGCCGCCGACAACGTCTCCACGCAGTGTGTGTTCAAGGCGGCCCGCCGACGCGGCGTGGCCATCCCCGGCGACGTCTCGATGGTCGGTTTCGACGACCTGGACTGGACCACACTCGTCGACCCGCCGCTGACCGTTGTGGCCCAGTCGCCACTGGACATGGGGCGGACCGCCGCGGAGCGGCTCTTCGCCCGCATCAAGGGCGACGACCTGCCCGGTGAGCGGATCGTGCTGCCGACCGAGCTGATCGTCCGCTCCAGCACGGCCGGACCCGGTACGCGGGACCACTCGCGGGACCACTCCGCCTGAGCCGTCCGGAAGACCGGCCGGTGCGTCCTCGGCGTACGGCCCGGCCTGCCCATGCCAAGCCTTCCTCACGTTCATCGACTCATTGACCCATCGCCCCATCGCCCCATCGAAAGGCACTCCCATGCGCACTTCCCCTTCCCGTCCCCGCGTCGCCGTCCTCGGCGGTGGTGTCATCGGTGTGTCGACGGCTGCACAGCTCGCCCGCCGCGGCGCCGACGTCGTCCTGGTCACCGCGGGCGAACTGGCTGACGGTGCGTCAGGCCGGTCGCTGTCCTGGCTCAACTCCTTCGGTGGCAAGCGCTCCGAGGCGTACCACCGGCTCCGACTGCTCGGCATGGACCGGTACCGCACCTTCGCCACCCGCGTCCCCTCGTCCGGCTACCTGAAGTTCGACGGCGGGCTGACCTGGGCGGCGCCCGGTGCGGCCGAGTCGCACCGGGCGGCGTTCGCGCACATGCGGCGCAACGGGTACGACGCCGAGTGGCTGACCCGCGACGAAGTGGCGCAGTGGACGCCCGGGGTGGACCCGGCCGCGATCCCCGACGAGGGCGCGATCTTCAACCCGGGTGAGGGGTGGGTGGACCTCGTCCCCCTCGTCCGGCAGCTCGCCGACGACCTCGTCGCGGCCGGCGGCCGGATCCTCACCGGTGCCGGCCCCGCCTCCGTCGTCGTCGAGGGGGACCGCGTGGCCGCCGTACGGACGGGGGCGGGTGAACGCATCGACGTCGACACGGCCCTGCTGGCGACGGGGGCCGACGTGCCGGGCACGGTGCGGCAATACGGCGTGGAGATCCCGGACGCGACACCCCAGGCGTTGCTCGTGCGCACCACGCCCGTCGACACGGCCCTGCGCGCCACCCTGAACACCCCGCGCGTGGCGCTGCGGCCCACTCCGGACGGTGCGCTGGTGATGGACTCCGACGCCACCGCGCGCGAGGTGGTGGCCCATGCGGACGGCACGTACGAGGTCAAGCACTCCACGGTCGAGAAGCTGCTGCGCGAGGCGTCGGCCGTCCTCGCCGGCCATCCGCGCCTGGAGCTGGACTCCTACGGCGTCGGCCGCAAGCCGATCCCGGGGGACGGCGAGCCGGTACTCGGCGAACTCGACGAAGTACAGGGCCTGTTCGTCGCGTTCACCCACAGCGGCGCGACCCTCGCCCTGATCGCCGGCGAGCTGCTGGCCGACGAAATCACTACCGGGGAACGCAGCCCGCTGCTCGCGGCGTTCCGCCCCGGCCGCTTCCGCTGACCTGCTGAAGGAGCCTCTGCCATGAGCCCGAACGACCCGGTACTGCAGCCGCTGAAGCTGAACAACCTGGTGCTGAAGAACCGCGTCTACAGCACCGGACACGCACCGTCCGGCTATCTCGACGGCGGTGCGCCGGGCCTGCGGTACGAGCTGTACCACGAGGAGAAGGCCAAGGGCGGCATCGCACTGACGATCATCGGAGGGTCGAGCAACGTCGCGGCCGACTCGGCCAATGTCTTCGACCAGCTCGACGCGGGTGACGACGCGATCCTGCCGTTCTACCGTTCGCTCTCCGACCGGCTGCACCGGCACGGTACCGCCGTGATGATCCAGCTGACGCACCTCGGGCGCCGGTCGAAGTGGGACATCGACCGGTGGCTGCCGGCGCTCGGCCCCTCCGCGGTGCGCGAGCGGGCACACCGCAGCTTTCCCAAGGTGATCGAGCGGTTCGACATCGACCGGATCGTCAAGGCGTACGGTGCGGCCGCCCGGCGGGCGCGCGAGGGCGGGCTCGACGGCATAGAGATCGCCGCCATGGCCGGCCATCTGATCGACCAGTTCTGGTCGCCGCGCACCAATCACCGCACCGACGAGTTCGGCGGCAGCCTGGAGAACCGGCTGCGCTTCGGGCGGATGGTGCTGGCGGAGGTCCGCGACCAGGTCGGCGCCGACTTCGTCGTCGGCATGCGCATTCCCGGAGACGAAGGGGTGCCCGACGGACTGACGCCTGCCGAGTGCGTCGACATCGCCACGGCGATGGCCGGCACCGGCATGCTCGACTTCCTGTCCGTCGTGCACGGCTCCGGCAACACCGACCGCGAACTGGCGGAGGTCATACCGGTCTTCGGCCGGCCGCTGGGCGACCGCCTCCCGGTCGCGGGCGCGATCCGCAGGGCAGTCGGCATCCCGGTCTTCCACGCGGGGCGGATCGCCGACCTGCCCACCGCGCGGCACGCGATCGCCGAGGGGCACGCCGACATGGTCGGGATGACCCGTGCCCACATCGCCGACCCGCACATCGTCGCCAAGCTGATCAGCGGGGAGGAGGACCGCATCCGCCCCTGCGTAGGGGCCACCTACTGCGCCTCCCGCGTCGAGACGTTCTGCCTGCACAACCCCGCCACCGGACGGGAAGCGACGATCCCGCACCTGGTCACCCGCGCCGAGGCGGCCAAGCAGGTGGTCGTGGTCGGCGGCGGACCGGCGGGGCTGGAGGCCGCCCGCGTCTGCGCCGAGCGCGGGCACCGCGTCACCCTGCTCGAAGCCGCCGACCGGCTCGGCGGGCAGCTGCTGCTGGCCTCCCGTACCCCGCGCCACGCCGAGAAGGCCGGGATCGTCCACTGGCTGGTCCAGGAGATCCGGCGCCTCGGCGTGACGATCCGGCTCAGCTGCCTCGCCGAGCCCGCCGACGTCCTGGCCACCCGGCCCGACGTCGTAGTACTGGCCACCGGCGGCCTCCCCGACACCGACGTGGTCGAATCCGGCGCGGAACTCACCGACTCCACCTGGGACGTACTGAGCCGGGCGCCCCGGCCAGGGCGCCGCGTACTGATCTTCGACGACCACGGCGGGGAGCAGGCGCTGACCGCCGCCGAGCGGCTGACCGGTACCGGCGCGCAGGTGGAGATCGTCACCCCCGACCGGATGGTCGGCGCGGACGTCACCGGCACGCTCTACCCGGACTACCTGCGCACCCTGTACTCCTCCGGCGTGGTCCTGACTCCCGACCATGTGCTGCGGTCGGTCCGGCGGGAGGGCGGCGCGCTCGTCGCCACCCTCGCCAACGCGTACTCCGACGTGCTCACCGAGCGGACGGTCGACCAGGTCGTCGTCGAGCACGGGACCCTGCCCCTCGACGACCTGTACCACCAACTGCGGCCGGACTCACGCAACTTGGGCGAGTGCGACCTCACCGCACTGACCGAGGGCCGCCCGCAGCACAAGGTGATCCACGAGAACGGTTCCTACCAGTTGTTCCGGATAGGCGACGCGGTCGCCCACCGCAACGTACACGCCGCGATCCTCGATGCCCGGAGACTGTGCATGGCCATGTAATGGCCAAGCGGCAAAGGCCCAAAAGTAAAGGCCCCAAAAGTAAAGGCAAGGAGGTTACCCACTCCTTGCCACTCTCAACGTATAGCGCACTGGGGGCCTTGCGGCAAGGCCCCGGTGATGCCGCAGAATCACCGGCCTGAGCAAGAATCCACGGAAAACGGGGTGTGCGTTGATCGACGTGATCATTGCCGGTGGTGGGCCGACCGGCTTGATGCTGGCCTGCGAGTTGCGGCTGCACGGTGTGCGTGTGGTCGTACTGGAGAAGTCGACCGAGCCGACCAGGCAGTCCCGCGGGCAGGGCCTGCACGCGCGCAGCGTCGAGATGATGGACCAGCGCGGCCTGTTGGACCGGTTCCTCGCGGTCAGTGAGACGTTCCAGGCCGGCGGCCTCTTCGGCAGCATCGTGAAGCCGTGGCCGGACCGGCTGGACACGGCGCACCCGTACGGCGTCGCCACCCCGCAGCCGGTCACCGAGCGGCTGCTCAACGAGCGTGCCCTCGAACTCGGTGCCGAGATCCGGCGCGGCTGCGAAGTGGTCGGGCTGAGCCAGGACGAGGACGGGGTGACCGTCGAACCGGCGGACGGGACACAGCTGCGCTCGCGCTACCTCGTCGGGTGCGACGGCGGCCGCAGTACGGTGCGCAAGCTGCTCGGCGTCGGCTTCCCCGGCGAGCCCGCCAAGGTCGAGACCCTGCTGGGCGAAATGGAGCTGACCGAGGACCCGGCGACGATTGCCGCTGTCGTCGAGGAAGTCCGCAAGGCCCAACTGCGATTCAGCGTCTCCCCCGGCGAGAACGGGGTGTACCGCGTTGTCGTGCCGGCCGACGGGGTGGCCGAGGACCGTACGGCCGAGCCGACCCTCGACGACTTCACGCGGCAGTTGCGGGCGACCGCCGGCACCGACTTCGGCGCGCACTCGCCGCGCTGGCTGTCCCGGTTCGGCGACGCCACCCGGCAGGCCGAGCGCTATCGGGTCGCCCGGGTGCTGCTGGCCGGCGACGCGGCGCACATCCACCCGCCGACCGGCGGGCAGGGCCTCAACCTCGGCGTGCAGGACGCGTTCAACCTCGGCTGGAAGCTGGCCGCCGCGGTGCGTGGCTGGGCCCCGGAGGGGCTGCTGGACAGCTACCACACCGAACGGCACCCGGTGGGCGCCCGCGTGCTGGACAACACCCGCGCGCAGATCACACTGCTGGGGACCGATCCGGGCGCGACCGCGCTGCGCGAGCTGTTCTCCAAGCTGATGGACTTCGAGGAGGTGAACCGGTACGTGACGGGGATCATCACCGCGGTCGACGTGAGCTACGACTTCGGCGAGGGCCACGAACTGCTCGGCCGGCGGATGCGGGACGTGCAGCTGAAACGGGGTCGCCTCTACGAGCTCATGCACGACGGCCGCGGCCTCCTGCTCGACCAGACCGGCCGGCTCTCGGTGGCGGGCTGGGAAGACCGGGTCGACCATGTCATCGACGTCAGCGAGGAACTGGACGTGCCCGCGGTGCTCCTGCGACCGGACGGCCACGTGGCGTGGGCCGGCGAGGACCAGCGGGGGCTGCTCGGCGAGCTGCCGAGGTGGTTCGGCGCTGCTGTCGGCTGAACGCGAGCGGAAGTGGTTCGGCGCCGCCGTCGACTGAGCGCGAGCGGAAGTGGCTCGGCGCTGCCACCGGCTGAGCGCGGCCAGAGGCCCGCAGGGGTTCCGCTGATCAGATGGGTCCGCGGGCGCCGGCGCCGCCGCCCGCGGGGCGCTTGGCGAAGCGGGACGGGGGCGCGCCGAAGGCGCGGGTGAAGGCGGCGGTGAAGGCGGCGGGAGAGGCGTAGCCGAGGTGGCCGGCGACCTCGGTGACCGACGCGGTGCGCAGCAGTGGGACGGCCGCGAGCAGGCGGGCGCGGGCCCGCCAGACGGCGGGGCTGTCACCGGTCTCCGCGCGGAACCGCCGGGTGAAGGCCCGCTCGCTCATGGCCGTCCGCACGGCCCAGTCGGCGTTGCTGACCCCGGCGTCCGGAGCGGCCAGGTACGCGCGGCAGAGCGCCGCGAGCTCGGCCGAGGCGGGAATCCCGACGTGGAACGGGAGCGGGGTGCGCGCGGCGATCTCGTGCAGGAGAAGCGCGGCGATGTGCCCCTCCCGCCCGGAGAGAGGGTATTCGGCCTCGAACTCCACGGCGGCCAGCAGCAGTTCGCGCAGCAGCGGCGGTACGTCCACGACCGTACAGGTGGCGGGCCACCAGGGGACGGCGTCCGGCTCGATGTACAGGCTGCGCGTGCTCACCCCCAGCATGCGGACCCGATGCCGGGTGACGGCCGGAATCAGCACGGCCCGCTCGGGTGGCACGGTCCAGGTGCCCTCATCGGTGTCGACGACCATGACCCCGGTGGCGCCGTACAGGAACTGCGCGCGCCGGTGCTCGTGCCAGTCCAGTACGTGGCCGGCCGGGTAGTCGGTACCGATGGGCAGGACGGCCCGGTCGACGTGGTCGACGCTGTCCAGGGAAACGTTCTTCACCCCGCCACCGTAGCCACGGTACTGGCCGAGCCGCGAAAGAAGAAGACCGACTTTCGCATGCGGGCCGACCGCCGGAGCTGGTGAAGTGGGTCGTGTGGACGTAGTGGACGTAATGGCATTGACCGGGATCGGGCTCCTCACCGGAGTGACGACGGTGTTGTTCGGGTTCGGCGGCGGGTTCGTCGCGGTCCCGGTGGTGGTGTGGGCGGACGCCGCGCTCGGTGCGGACGCGATGCGGGTGGCGACGGCCACCTCGGCCCTGGTGATGGTGGTGAACGCCGGATTCGCGACGGCCGTCACGCCGCGGCGGGTGCTCGGCGCCCTCCGCGGCAGCGGCACGCTCCTCCTCCTGCTGGCGGCCGGCGCCTCGGCCGGCGCGCTCGCCACGCGCGTCGCCCCGCCCGCCCTGGCCCGCTGGGCGTTCGTCGCGTACATCGCCCTCACCATCGCCGACCTGCTCCTGCGCCCCGGCTTCCTCCGCCCGCGGTCGCCGGCCAAGGCGGCCTCCGATGCGCCGCGGCCCCTGCCACCCGTCCTCGGCGCACCGGTCGGCGCGGTCGCGGCCTTCCTGGGCGTGGGCGGCAGCGTCATGACGGTGCCCGCGATGCGCCGGGCCGGGCACACGATGCACGTGGCGACCGCCCTGGCCAACCCCCTCACCCTGGCCATCGCACTCCCGGCCGCCATGGTCTCCCTGAGCGGCTCTGCCCTCCCGGCCGGCACGGACGCACACGTACACCTGGTGGGCCTCGTCGACCCCGGCGCCGCCGCGGCACTGCTCCTCGGCGCCTTGCCGGTGATCGCGGTACTACGCCGCCGCCCACCACGCATACCGGACCGTACGTACGCGTGGTCCTACATCGCCCTGCTCGCGGTGGTGGCGGCCGCGATGCTGCGGTGGGGCTAGGGGGTGTCGTTTGGATCATTCCGGGGCCGCGGCCGATCGGCAGGGGCCGGGGCCAGAGCCGATTAGGCGTAACGGCTCCGGCCGCGTAGAGTCGTATTTACCGACGCGGGGTGGAGCAGCTCGGTAGCTCGCTGGGCTCATAACCCAGAGGTCGCAGGTTCAAATCCTGTCCCCGCTACTGATCCCCGGGCCCAGCGGAATTCCATCCGCCGGGCCCGGGGTTTTTTGCATTTCGGATGACCGTCGAGTCGACCGGCCCCCGGGACTTCCCACCACGCCGTCTCGAAGAACGCTCAGTCGAGACAGAACTCGTTGCCTTCGACGTCCTGCATCACAATGCACGACTCGTTGTAGCCATCGGCAGGCAGTAGTCGCACGCGTACCGCGCCGAGCGCGACCAGCCGTGCGCATTCGGCCTCAAGCGCGGCCAGGCGCTCCGCTCCCACGAGCCCGGTGCCGACCCGCACGTCAAGATGCAGCCGATTCTTGACGACCTTGCCTTCGGGAACGCGCTGAAAGAACAGTCGCGGGCCCACACCTGAGGGATCAATGCATGCGAACGCTGAACCCTGACGCTCAGGCGGCAGTGCGCGATTGAAATCGTCCCAAGTAGCAAACCCCTCCGGAGGCGGCGGTACGACGTACCCCAACACCTCGCACCAAAAGCGAGCGACACGCTCAGGTTCCGCGCAGTCGAAGGTGACTTGGAACTGCTTGATCGATGACATCGGCGCACCATAGCAGGGAGTTCTGCTGCTCATCTCCCAACAGGGACCGGAACGGTAGATTCCAAGAACGCAGTACAGACAAGCCGTCAAGCCCGTCAACAGTCGAAGACCGACCAGCAGATCTCGTTGCGCAACCGCTGGTCATCCAGAACGAGTTCACGAATCGGTTCCGGGAGCTGTTCGCGCTGCCAACGGCACTCGACCCTGCCGGCGCTCTCACCCTGCCGTCCGGGGGCCGCCGCACGCACGGCCTTGATCGCGTAGGCCGCAGCGCCCAGCTCGTGTGCGGCGACATGCGCCACCACCGCCGCCTGGCCGGCAGCATACGCGGCGTGCCGAGCGGCTCCGCTCAACTCTCTTGCCGCAGCCATGGCATGGCCACCCGCCGTTCGGGACTGCGACATCCTGATCTCGCCGCGCGTCCATACCCGAATCCGCTCGATCGCCTCGCGGGGGCGCGGGTCCGAGGGCTGCACCGACTCGAAGAGCGGCAGAACGTGCTCCGCGCACGCGGCAGCCCACAAAGCCAGGAGTCGATGGTCGGAGTCCCTAAGCGTCCCTCCACGGCGGATGGTGATGAAGCGGGGGTCACGATCTTTGGGGAGGATCATGGTGCTCCAAGGGATCTGGCTGTCGCCGCGTGGCGTCGATGGTGCCGAGCAGGGACAGTGCCTGGGCGCTGGGGCTACCGGGTTCGGCGTGGTAGATGACGAGTTGCTGGCCGGGTGCGTCGCGGACGTCGAAGGCTTGGTAGGTGAGGGTGAGCGGACCGACGTCGGGGTGGTTGAGCCGCTTGGCATCCTGGGTCTTGCCGCGCACGGTGTGAGCCTGCCACAGGGCGGAGAATTCAGTGCTCTGTCCGGTCAGTACGTCGATGAGCACATGCAGCCGGGGGTTGTCGGGATCGAGGCCGACTGCCTGGCGCAGGTTGGCCACGACGGCCTGTGCGTTCCATTCCCAGCGGGCGTAGAAATCTCGGCCAGCGGGGTCGAGGAACGTCATGCGGGCGAGGTTGTCCGCGGGGTTGAAAGGTGAGTACAGGGCGTCGGCCAGGGCATTGCCGGCCAGGATGTCCAGGGTGCTGTTGAGGACGAAGGCCGGGGTGTGGGGACAGCCGTCCATGAGCTGGCGCAGTGCCGGGCTGACCACGTCCCGCTGCGGGGCCGGCCGGTCGGTGCGGTGCCGGCCAGTCGGTAGGCGTGCGCGCGGGCGTCGGTGTCGAGGTGCAACGCGCGGCTGAGGGCGTCCAGGACCTGGGAAGAAGGGTGGCGCTCGCGGCCCTGTTCGAGACGGGTGTAGTAGTCGGCGCTCACTCCGGCCAGCACCGCGACCTCCTCGCGCCGCAGCCCGGCGACTCTGCGTACGCCGTAGCTCGCCATACCGACGTCTTCGGGCCGCAGGCCGGAGCGCCGGGCGCGCAGGAATTCTCCCAGGGCGTTGTCAGACATATCTCCAGGCTAGGCCCGGCCGACGGTGCGCTGCCTGGGTGTGCGGCACCCAGGCAGCGTATGTCCTGGTTGGCGGCCGGTGCGACGCCCAGACTCGGTTGAGGTGAGGCGAGAGGACGGCACGGCACGTAACACCGCTAAGGCACTGCCACCGCCCACCCGCCGACCTCAGCAGTCCCGCCCCCCTGAGCAGGGAGAACAAAGATGACGGCAGGCACCGGACGACACACCACTCCGGGTGATGACGCCTTGCGCGACACGGTGGCGGTGGTGACCGGTGCCGCGCGCGGGGTCGGCAGAGCCACTGTGGCGTGGCTGCACACCCGTGGGGTGCAGGTCCTGGCCGAGGACATCCGGCCCGAGGTGGAGAACCTGACCACAGAGTTCGACGGTGTGGCCACTCTGGTCGGTGACGTCTCCCGGGAGGAGACGGCCCTGCGGGCGGTGGCACTGGCCCGGAAGCGTTTCGGCGGGCTGGACATCCTGGTCAACAACGCGGGGCGGACGCTGAACAGGCCGTTCACCGAGACCACGGCGGAGGACTGGGACGCCCTGATGGCCGTCAATGCCCGCGGCGCGTTCCTTCATGCGCGGGAGGCGTTCCGCACCATGCGCGAGAACGGACGAGGCGGGGCGATCGTCAACGTCGGCTCCTACACCTGCACTGTCGGGCTGCCCGAGGGCTCGGCCTACACTGCGTCGAAGGGCGCCCTGGCCCAGCTGACGAAGGTCATCGCTTTGGAAGGCGGCCCCCACAACATCCGGGCCAACGTCGTGGCACCGGGCGTGATCGAGACCGACCTGCTCGACAACATCCGCGACGACAGCCGCGCCTACCTGCGCTCCTTCGCCGCCGCACACCCGCTGGGCCGCGTCGCGCAGCCTGCGGAGATCGCCGAGATCATCGGGTTCCTCGCCTCGACCCGCTCCAGCTTCATGACCGGCGCAGTGGTCGCCGCCGACGGCGGCTTCACTGCGGCCTGACCGTACACATCACCGGCCGCACCGCATCGCGACCGAGACCACGACCATGACTGCGCCTGCGCCTGCGCCTGCCACCGAGACCACGACCACGACCACGATCAAAGCGGAGAGCACACCACCATGACCGGACAACGACTTGAACGACTTGACGGCAAGGTCGCACTGATCACCGGCGCGACGGGCGGAATAGGCGCGGCGACCGCCGAGCTGTTCGCCCGCGAAGGCGCGCGCCTGGTCCTCACCGATGTGGCCCAGGACCCCCTCAGCGCGCTGGCGCAGCGGATCGAGGAGACGACCGGCGGAGAGGTGGTCACCGCGGTACTGGACGTCTCCTCCGCCCAGGAGTGGGACGACGTGATCAGTACCGTACGCGAGCGGTTCGGCACTCTGGACGTTCTCGTCAACCTCGCGGGCATCGTGGACTGGCCGGGCATCGAGGACACCCGGGAAGACGTGTGGGACCGAGTCATCGACATCAACCAGAAAGGGACCTGGCTAGGGATGAGGGCTGCCATGCCCCTTCTCCGCGCCACCGGCAACGCCTCGGTGATCAACACCTCGTCCGTCCTGGGGATCGTGGGCAGCGGAGCAGCCGCCGCCTACCAGGCGTCCAAGGGCGCCGTGCGCCTGCTGAGCAAGACCGCCGCCGTCGAATACGCCCGTCAGGGCGTACGTATCAACTCCATCCACCCCGGTGTCATCGCCACGCCCATGATCCAGAACCTCCTGGACGAGCAGGGCGACCAGCAACCGGACATCGTGCGCACCCCCATGCGCCGTGCGGGCCGCGCCGAGGAGATCGCCTCGGCCATGCTTTTCCTCGCCGGCGACGAGTCCTCGTTCATCACCGGCTCGGAACTCGTGGTCGACGGCGGCCTCACCGCCCACTGATTCGGCAGGCGGCACCTGCTGTGCGCACGGAGTGTCGGGGTCGGGACGTCGGTGATGCGACACAACAACGCCCGGCCGGCGGTTGGCCGGACCGCTCGCGATTCGGCCTATCCGGGCTGGTGCCGTACAGTTCAGCGTGCCGACGCGGGGTGGAGCAGCTCGGTAGCTCGCTGGGCTCATAACCCAGAGGTCGCAGGTTCAAATCCTGTCCCCGCTACGAGAGTGAAGGGCCGGGTCCTGAGGACCCCGGCCGTCACTGTTGCCGTGCCTTCCCCGAGCGATCGACGAGGCCAAGCAGGACGCCGTCGACCGGCGTCGGCCGGCGTCGACCGCTGCACGGCCCACTGCGACCGGGCATGGCTGCGTACCGCCGGCGGGGCCTGCCGTCCTCGGTGTACGAGACCCACCGCCGAAGGGGCAGCAGGTGCCGTAAGCGCCGGTCAACAGGTGCCGGTCAGGCCAGTCATGCCAGTCATGCCAGTCATGCCAGTCATGCCAGTCATGCCGGTCAGCGGGCGCTGCGCAGCCGCCCGACGATGACGTCCAGCAGGAAGTAGGCCAGACCCGTCACGCCGGCGGTGACGACAAGAATCCCCGTCACACAGCCGATCACCGCGGCCCAGGTACCACCGCGCGGGGCCCCGAGACCGACGATTCCTGGGACGACGAACCAGAAGACCGGCACCTCCGTCCCGATGAAGACCACGGCCGCCACCAGGCGGTATTGACGTAACCGGCGGCGAGAGATCATCCCCGACGGTCCGAAGAACCGCCGCTGCAGCAAGGCGAGCAGAACGAAGGGGGCCACCACCACTACGTAGCCGCCGCACTCGCTGAGGGCCGCGTACATGTCGCTCGGGCCCTCGGCGCGGATGCTGCGCACCGCCGGAACGGCGAGGGAGGCCCCGGCGACCAGCCCCGCGCACACACTGGCTGCGATCAGTACGGGTCTCACTCTGTCGCGCACAGTCACACTCCCCCGCCCTTCGTCCCTCGTCCTACGTCCGCAACGATCCCTTCGGCGTGAGTGCGAGCGCCGGCCCACGCCACCACACCCGTTCCACACCTGCCCCGCCTGCCCCTACAAATGGGGCTCACGCCGGACCCTCGCCGGTCGACCGCGGCCACCGGTGCGGCGGCGGGTCAGTGGTGGAAGGCCAGGAGCTTGGCGATGCCGTTGCGCTGGATCTCGGATGTGCCGGTGAGGACGCGGAACATACGGATCTTGCGGAAGAGGTACTCGATCTCGTTGCCCTGGGTGAGCCCTTCCTTGCCGTGGATCTGCACGGCCTCGTCGAGGATGCGGAAGGCGGACTCGGCGACGAACAGCTTGCACATGAACGCCTCGGCGTGAACCTCGCGCCCCTCGTCAAGGGCCGCGAGCGCGGCGTACGTCATGGAACGCGCGGCGTACAGCTCGGTGGCCATGTCGGCGACCTTGTGCTGGATGGCCTGGAGCATGAGCAGGGGCTGTCCGCCCGCGACCGTGCGCGTCCGGGTGCGGTCCAGGGTCAGGGCGAGGGCGCGGCGGGTGGCACCGAGGACGGTGGGGCAGTGCAGCAGCCGGTTCGTGGTCACCCGGCCGAGCGCGATGCGCATACCCTTGCCCTCCTCGCCGAGGAGGTTGGCGGCGGGGACGTGACAGTTCTCCAGGAGGATGTCGCTCTCGATGTGCTCGCCGGACATCGGCGTCGCTCCGTCCTCGACCCGGCAGCCGGGGCTGTCGAGGTCCACGAGGAACGCGGAGAACAGCGGCTTGTCGCCCTCCTGTTCGCCGGTGCCCGCCATGCGGGCGACGACGATCGCGAAGTCGGCGAAGGGGCCGGCGGAGGAGAACACCTTGTGGCCGGTCAGCCGGTAGCCGTCAGCGTCGGGTACGGCGACGGTGCGCATGGAGCGGACGTCGGAGCCGGCGTCGGTCTCGGTGAGGGAGAAGCAGCAGGCGCGCTCGCCGCGGATCAGCGGCAGGAGGTACGTGTCCAGTTGGTACTGGGTAGCGTGCTTGAGGATGTCGCCGGCGCGCAGGGGGCCGCCCATGTCGCCGAGGACCGAGTGGGCCAGGACGCGTCCGCTGGCGCCGATCTCCTCTTTCAGGGCCGCGAGTTGGGTGTAGGTGAGGTTCTGGCCGCCGTACTCCTCGGGCAGATGGATTCCGTAGAAGCCGAGTTCGCGGCTCCGGCGCCAGATCGGTTCGAGATCGGCGCGGGTGAGGCGGCTTTCGCGGGTGATGCCGCGTTCGCGTTCATGGTCGGCGAGTTCGCCGTCGAGGTAGTCGCGCAGCCGCTCGACCAGTTCGGCGGTGCGCGGATCGCCGCAGGTGGGGCGCAGGGAGAAGGTCACTGCGATAACTCCTTGTGGTGACAGGTCAGTTGACGCGGCGGTCGGCGTTCGCCCAGTACGGTTCGCGTACGGCCTTGCGGTCGAGCTTGCCGTTGCGGTTGTGGGGGAGCTCGGTCGCGAAGTCGACGGAGCGGGGCTTCTTGAAGCGGTCCAGGCGCTCGGCGCAGAAGGCGATCAGGTCGTCGGCGGTGACGTCGGCGATGCCGGGGTTCCGTACGACCACGGCCTTGACGGCCTCGCCCCACTGCTCGTCGGGCACGCCGACCACGCAGGTTTCCTGGACGGCGGGGTGCTCGTACAGGGCGGCCTCGACCTCGGTGCAGTAGATGTTGAAGCCGCCCGAGATGATCATGTCCTTCTTGCGGTCGACGAGGAACAGGTAGCCGTCCTCCCGCATCCATGCCAGGTCGCCGGTGTGCACCCAGCCGTCGCGGAAGGTCTCTGCGGACAGCTCGGGCTCCTGCCAGTACTCGCGTACGCAGTCGGGTCCGCGCACGATGACCTCGCCGACCTCGCGCGGACCGAGCTCCCGGCCCGCCTCGTCGACGACGCGTATCTCGGTGTCGTAGGTCGCCCGTCCGCACGACCGGAGCAGTTCGGGATCCTCCTTCACCGCGTGCGCGATCTCCTGGCCGCTGAGGCCCGCGACCACGCTGGTGGTCTCGCCCAGGCCGTATCCCTGGGCGACGACGGGACCGAAGAATTCCACGGCGTCGCGCAGGCGCTGGGGTGAGATGGGCGCGCCGCCGATCCGCACACTCGTCAGCGAGGACAGGTCGTACGCGGCGGCGCCGGGGTGGGCGAGCACCATGTTCACCATGGCCGGCACGAGGAAGGTGGCGGTGATGCGCTCCCTCTCGACAGCCTCCAAGAAACTCTCCGGGCTCCAGGCCGGCAGGACGTAGGTCGTCGAGCCGCCGAACACGCCGGCCAGCAGGCTCATGCCGGTGGCATGGGTGATGGGGCCGCAGGCGAGGTAGCGGGTGCCCGGACGGGGCCGGGACTCGTCCGACATCAAGAGCTTGCGCATGCTCGCGAGACGGTTGCCGACCGTCTGCACCGCCGCCTTCAGTGCTCCGGTGGAACCGGAGGTGAAGTTCAGGACACAGGGTTCGGTTTCGTCCACCTCGACGAGGAACGGGGCCTCGTCGAGGTGGCGGTCGCCTTCGCCCAGCAGCGCGGAATAGGAGACCTCGCCCGAGCCGGGCTCCTGCGGACCGTCCAGCGGCACGGGAAGGCATTCGGTACCGGCCGCGGCGATCGCCGCCAGGGCGTCCTCGCGATGGGCCGCGTCGAAGAACAGCACCCTCACAGGGGCGTAGCGCAGGATGTGCTCGATCTCCCCTCGCCCAAGACGCGCGTTGATCGGCGCGCGCGTCAAACCCGCCTTGTACAGGGCGAATTCGACCTCCACCAGCTCACCGCGGTTCCAGGCGAGCGAGGCGACCGCGTCGCCGGGCCGCAGGTCCCGGGCGGACAGGGCGGAGGCCAACCGGTCCGTCGCGCGGTCGAGTTCGGTGAAGGTCCAAGAGCGGTCCCCGCATACAAGGGCCGGGGCCTGGGGCCAGTAGCGAGCGCTGCGCGACAGATATGTGCCGAGGTTCATGAAGACCTGCTCCAGAAGGGAGGCGAAGCGGAGTGAGCCGATGGCCCCGGCGGGCCGACGGACTTAGATTACAGCTAGACCAATTACGGACAGCTTGTTCAGTAACCTGTCCGGTGTCAAGAGTCTTCTAGACTGGGCGCCGCACGCATCGCGACGACCGAGGAGGGGCCCGTGGCCGAGGACAGACGGACGAGGCGGTCACGCCGCTCCCTGGGCACGGCCATGGTGGAGCTGGTCCTGGAACGTGGCTTCACCGCGCTGACGGTGGAGGACATCACCGAGCGCGCGGACGTGGCCCGCGCCACCTTCTACGCCCACTTCCGGGACAAGGAAGACCTGTTCGCCCGCGTGACGGCCGACCTCCTGGCCGGGCTCGCCGAGCGCCTGGAGCCCGCGGTCGCGGACAGCGCGATCGGCTTCACGGGCAAGCCGGTCCTGGAAATGCTGCGCCACGCGCGCGAAGAGCGCGATCTGTACCGGATCGTGCTGCGCGGGGAGGGCGACGGCAAGCCGCTGCAGATGTTCGTCGACGCCTGCGCGGCGGCGACGGCCAGCGAGTTCCGCGCCCGCGCCGAACGCAACGCGGTCCAGCCGCGCATCGACCCCGAACTGCTCGCCCGGGTGTGGGTGGGCGAGCAGATCGCCGTTCTGCGCTGGTGGGTCGAGCAGGACACCCCCTCCCTGCCCGCCGAGGAAGTCGTGCGCATGCTGCTCGATCTGGCGATGCACGGCCGGTACTGGGCCAGCGGTTTCGAACCGCCCGCCTGAGGGGGGCATCGACCGTGCCCGGGCAGGGCCGGAGGGGTGGTGGCCGTGCCGCCCGAGAGCTGTCGCTCAGTTGCGGCGACGCGCCGAAGAAGGGCTCACGCCGACGCGGGCGGCCGCAGGGCGCGGCCCGGGCCCTGTCTGGACAAGTCCTAGTCGGCCAGGCCCAGTCGGCGCGCGTCCCGCTCCGGCCGGATGGCGACCAGGGCCACCAGGCCGCAGACCAGCATGACGGCGGCGGTCAGCAGGTAGGCGTGGATGTAGCCGGCGCTCGGTGAGACGGCCGAGTCCAGTAGGTGCCCGGTCAGGGACGGGGCTATCAGCCCGGGCAGTGTGCCGGTGGCGGCGACGATGCCGAACACCGCCCCCCCGCTGGATCGGCGGGACCACGGCGGATGCGGTCATGTAGTACAGCGGGAAAACGATGGCGTGGCCGCCGAACGCCAGGGCTATCAAGACGAGTTGAACTCCGCGCCCGTCGACGAACGGAAAGACGGCCATGGCGAGTCCTGCGACGGCCACGGCGACACCCTGCGGAGCGCCGGTCGACCACCTGCTCGAAAAGCCGCGTCGGCGCAGCCTGTCCATCAGCGGGGGCACCGAAAGGAGCAGCACGAGACTGAAGGCGGAGACAGCGCTGATGAGCGTGGCCGCCTCGCCCGGCGTCATGCCGAGCCGCGTCCGCAGGTAGACGGGCAGCCAGGCGTGACTCAGTGCCAACGCCCAGGAGGCACCGAAAGCCGCGGTGACGCTCCCGAGCACGGTTCCGTCCAGCAGCAGGCGCCGGTACGGCAGTCGCTCCTGCCCTGCAGCGGCGGGCGGAGTGCCGGCGGACGTATCCGCGGTACGGGGCGTGCGCTCCCGGCCGTACGGACCGTCGTGGCCCACCCGCCACCACACCAGGCTCCACACCGCGCTCGTCACCGCGAGAACCACAACCGCCGAGCGCCAGCCGAAGGCCGTGATGAGCCAGGTCACGACCGGCGCCGCGACCAGGATGCCGAGCGAGGCACCGCCGATCTGCAGCGCCGAGGGGAAGCCCCGCCGGTCCGCGGGGAACCACTTGTACAGCGCGTGCAACGACATCGACGCCGCGGGCCCTTCAGCCGCCCCGAGCAACACCCGCCCCGCCACCAGCGTCGGCACTGACGCCACCACGAGGACCGGAAGCTGCGCCACCGCCCACAGGGCGGCCATCGTGAACAGCAGGACCCGGCTGGTGATCCGCGCGGAGGCGAAGCCGACGATCAGGCCCGAGAGGCTGAACAGCAGCGAGAAGGAACTGGAGATCATCCCGTACGCGCTGTTACTGATGCCGAGTTCATCCATGATCGGCACGGCCGCGAGCCCAAGGACGGACTTGTCCGCATAGTTGATCAGCATGAACGTGACGATCATCGCGGCGATCAGCCACGCGCGCCGCCTGTCGAACTCCGGGCGTGGCGGCGCTCCGACGGCATCGAGAGGCGGGGCGGACGAGGACGGTTCGATCACGGGGCACTCCTGCGGCTCGGAGGGAAGGGTGCGGAGGCGGTACGAACGAGGCCGCGCAGGGGTGCGCGCCGATCGAGGGTCGATCCATTCAGAGCAGCCGCACGTCTCGCACAAACTGTCTTCCCGTACACGCTGTCTGCTAATGATCGAACCATTTGGCAACGTAACGCTCGCCGGAGCTCCGGTCAACGGCTGGGGTACTGCGGTGCCGCTACCCGCAGAGCTTCCCTCCTACCCCCTTAACCGTCCTCTTAACTGAACTATTTGTACGTTAATGAGTGCCTCGTATGGAGTACGGCCCCCGGTACCTGCCCGGCAAGCCATCAGACCTCGACACGCTCGACATCGACCTGGGCGGCGGCGCCACGATCACGCCGGCGGACCTCTTCGCCGCCGCGCAGACGAACGCGTTCCTCGTGATGCACCGGGGCTCCGTCGTTTACGAGAGGTACCTTCACAGCACTGAACCGCACACCCCGCACTTCAACGCCTCGGCGGCCAAGTCCTACATCGGCCTCATAGCGGCGGTCCTGGCCCACGAGAAAGCGAACTCCTCTGGTCCTCCTCGGCGCCGAGGAGGACGCCTACTACATCCTCGACAGCGACGGCCTGGAGGCGACGTGCGGCGGCTTCAGCGCCACGGCGCGCGACATCGCTCGCCTCGGCGAGATGATGCGCTGCGGCGGGGCGGTCGGCAGCCGGCAGGTGGTGCCCGAGGAAGTGGCCACGACCCTCGTGAGCGGCGTCCCCGACGGCTACCCCCGCCGTGTACGTTTCCCCACCGCACCCCCCGATTCGCCGGCTGCGCTCTCGTACCACGACCTGTGGTGGGTCCTGAAGGACCCGTACGGCTCCTACCTGGCCAGCGGCATCCATGGCCAGCGGCTCTTCGTCTCACCCGGCCTCGGCCTCGTCGCCGTCCACTTCGGTTCCCAGGTCATCTCCTCCGCCGTACCGGTGGCCCCGTTGGCCCAGGCGTTCCTGCGGATCGGTGAACACCTCGCCCGATCGTGAGCCGATCTTCGACCGCCGGCAGGGTCGTGCCAGCACGCTGCCACACGGGGTGGCCGATGAAGACATCAGCAGCCTGTTGCTCTGCGAGATCAAGACCCCATAACCCACCTGTTGGCCAACGCGCGCGTGCCTGAGCTATCCGGATAGGGTGCTGAGGTCGGTGCCGGTCAGATCACAGCTCGCGTCCCACAACCGCGCCGCGACGGAGGGGTCGGCGAGGTGGTTCCACACCGGTTCGCGTCGGGGCTTGCCGCGCAGGCCGAAGACGCGCGGTCCCCACAACTGGCCTCCACGCACGGCCGGGTCGAGCACCGCTCGGACCGCGGGCCATGCGCCGGCGTGCTTGCCCTGGACGAGGAGGGCCGCAGGGGCCGCGCTCAGCCGTGCGCCGGTAGTTCGCACATGGACCGGTGGCCGTGACGGGGTGAGGGAGTCCAGCGCGCCGCCGGGATGGACCACCACGCTCGCCACCGTACTGCCGGCAGCGCGCAGACGGCGGTCGAGTTCGACGCCGAAGTACATCTGTGCCAACTTGGAGCGTCCGTAGGTGCGCTTGGGCCGGTAGTCCTTCCAGGACTGCAGGTCGTCCAGGTCGAGCCGCTCGGACTTCGCCGCGAAACTGCCCATGGTCACAACGCGGGCCGCCGGCGCAGCCGACAGCAGCGGCATCAGCCACTGGGTCAAAGCGAAGTGCCCGAGGTGGTTCGTGCCGAACATGAGCTCGTGACCGTCCCCGGTCTCCTCGCGCGGTGGGTCGTCAAGCGCGACGCCGGCGTTGTGGACTACCGCGTCAAGGTGCTCCACCTCGAGCAATTCCACCGCTGTTTCGAGCGACGAGAGGTCGGCGAGGTCCAGCCGTACGGCCCGCACCCGCGAACCGGGGACACGCGCACGGATCGAGGCCATGGCGACCTCGGCCTTGACGGGATTCCGGCTGCCGAGTACGACGGTGGCGCCGGTTGCCGACAACTGCTCCGCGACGAAGTACCCGATGCCGGCATTGCCGCCGGTGACCAGGAAGACGCGGCCATCGGCACCGGGTAGCCGTTGGACATTCCAGGGCGGGGTGGAGGACGTGGACGACATGGCGACGAGGTTCCCTTGCTCTTGAAGGCGGCCTTGCTCTTGAAGGCGGCCTTGCTCTTGAAGGCCACCTTGCTCTTGAAGGCGGCTGCGGCTGCTCCCTTGGGCGACTCGACACCCACGGTTCCAACGGCCACCGACACATCGCCTATGGATCACCGACAGTCCCGCCGGACGGCCGACATCCCGCCGACGCGGTGCCGGCCCATCACCGCACCGCGCCGCTGAGGGTAGGGATGGAGGTTCGGTCGCTTGGCAGCGCGCTTCGGCTGGACGGTGAAGGCTTTGATCAGGGCGGCGTGGTGAGCAGACACCAGCCGCAAGGTCACCGGTGGCCTTGAGCGCTTCGAGAGATGATGTCCGGGCCCGCTCGGAGACCGTGGCCCGCTCAGAAGTCGTAGCAGACGTAGGCGCCCTCGGGCCCGCGGGTGATCCGGTCCGAGCCCCAGCAGTGGAGCATCGGCCCAACGCGGTACAGGGCGGCGCCACCGGCCAGCAGGACGAGGACGGCGAGCACGGCGGTCACGATCCGCATGGCCGTCATCCGCCGTACGAGCCACCAGGCCCCGGCGATCGCAAGTGCCCCCAGCCCCAGCATGACGGCCGCTACCGGGGCGGTGTTGTTCTGGATCCCGGGAAAGCGGTCCGGGTGCGCGGCGTGCTGGACGGCGGCGAAGGCGAAGAAGAACAGCAGCAGCCCCAGCAGCAACAGTCCGATGGAGCCGACCCCGCGGCCGACGGCCCGGCCCCGGCTCCGTGGGCTTCCGGGCGCCTCGGCGTCGTCCGCGCGCACGAGCCGCCGGTCGAGGACCGCCCGGAGCCGGTCCACCTCCTCCGGGCCCGCCACGGCCCGCTTGGGCAGGACGACGAAGCCGACGGCGGACTTGTCGGCGCTGAGAAGCACGAACAGCTCCGGCGTCTCGGCATAGCGCGAGTAGAGGTGCCAGTCGAGGCCGGCCGAGCTGTGCGCGGTGGTGAGCCGGAGCCCGGTGTCGTCGACCGTCCCGCGAATGTCCCCCTGCCGTTCGGCGAGCCGGTGGAGGCGGCGCGCCTGCAACCACGGCACCGCAGTCATGAAGACGGCGAAGACCACCACCCCCGCGTACAACGGCCACGGTGTGTCCCGGTGGCCGGAGCCGGCCGCCGACAGCAGGGCACCGACGGTCGTGGCCGCCACCGTCCAGACCAGCGCTCCACGCTGGAAGCGTCCCGCGCCGGTGCTCCTCGCGCGTGCCCGCAGCGCGGACGCCAATTCGCCGACGGTCGGCCGGTAGGCCAGCTCCACCGGTCTCTCGGCGACCGCGTCTGTTTCCCCGCCCTCGGCCATGTCCCCTCCCCGGTTCGGTGTTCAACCGGATCGTAGAGGCTTTCTCAGCCGCTCCGGCGACCTGGCAGTGGTCGGCGCCCTACGCCATCGAGGTCACGTAATGCTCGGAGTGCCGCGGTCGACGGTGTACGGGCAGCCCGACAAGGCCAGGACCGTCCCCGCGGTCCTCATCGCGGTTGTCGCGTGGAGCACGCTTCCGTTACCTGACCTGCGGTGAGACGGTCAGGCCGTGTGCTGGTACGTCGGGTAGGTGAGGTACCCGGCGTCGCCGCCCTGGTAGAAGGTGTTCTCGTCGGCGGGCGCGACGGGCAGGCCGGAGCGCAGGCGTTCGACCAGGTCGGGGTTGGCGAGGAAGCCGCGGCCGAAGGCGATTAGGTCGGCGCCCAGGTCCAGCCAGTGGTCGGCTTCCGCCATCCCGGTCTGCTTCGGGCCGCCGGGCATGGTGGGGCTGACGATCAGGGTGCCCGGCCAGGTCTTGCGCAGTTGGAGGAGAACTTCCTCGTCGGTGGTGGCCTCCAGGTGCACGTAAGCCAGGTCGAGGCGGGCCAGCTCCGTCAGAAGAGCGGTGTTCAGCTCGGCCACGTCGTCCTCGGTCACACCCCAGATGCCGCCGCCGGGCGACAGGCGGATGCCGGTACGGGCTGCGCCCACGGACTCGACCGTGGCGGCGACTGCCTCGACGGCGAAACGCCTTCCGGGTCTTGAAGAGATACAAGCAATCGCTCATTCCATCGGCCCGCGATTGGAACCGGCTCTGTGGCTCATGGCTTGTTGCGGATTGCGTATCGGCGAATCGCTTGGGGTTTTTCCCGAGGACTTCCACGAAGGCACATTGCGCTTGGGGCGGCAGATGGTTCGGTATCGGGGTCCGGATCGATGCTACGTCGCTCGTTATGCTCCGCTCAAACACCGCAAGGAGGGAGAGTGGCGTGACGTTCCGGTGCCTGAAGACCTGCATGCCTTTGCTTCACGTCTGCCCATCCTCAATCAAGCCGGAGGAATGACCTACCCGGGGCTGGTCCGGAAATCGTGGGATCGCGCGATCCAGCGGCTCGGACTGCCCGCATACACTCCACACGATCTTCGGCACAAGTGGGCGACCGTGACCCTGACGAATGGGGTGTCCATCCACGAGGTGTCCCGATGACTCGGGCACCGGTCGATCAAGATCACGGTCGACCGCTACGGCCACCTCACCACCGACGGCCGGGAGCGGTGCCGCCAGGTGGTGGAGACGACCTTCGGGGACTACCTGCCGCTGGAGCCGGGTTCAACGGCTACGGGCAAATCCCCAGCTCGCGCAGAACCCGGTGCTGAGTTGGTGCTGGCTTAGCCGGGAAGTAGAGGTAGCAGACACCACCCGTACCGCTCTTGACCTGGCCGTTTGCGTCCTTGCGCTTCGTGCGGAGCCAGATGTTCTCCATCTGCGCGGCGGCCACTTGGTAGAGAGCGTGATTTTTAACAAACACGCAGGTCAACGAAGTACGCCTCCCCACCCAAAAGCAACGCAACTCGGCCCGTGCTGAGTTCGTGTTGACCTCCGCTGCCGTCCGTTCCGGCCCGTTGGGGCCCAACGGGCCGGATCCGTACTGACTCGGGCAGCTACTCCGTTCGAAGCGCAAACCACGCCTGGCCACTTCGCCTGGACGGCCACCTCAGCCTGAAACTACCTCCGGAACCACGCCCCCTCACCCCGCTTGCCGTTGCCGCCATTCCTCCTTACATTGCCGGGCGAGGACAGCACACCAGTGGAATCGAGTGGACGCGCAGCTGCTGGTGCATGAGCCGCTGCGGCGCCGGATGAGGGCGGATATCCCGGACAGGGCCGTAGTGGCTGCGGCGGTCCATCGGCAAATCACCGAAATCCGCGAACGTGGCTACTGCTTCGACAGGGACACCCTGTTGCCCGGCGTCTCGGGACTGGCGGCGCCGATCCCCTCGGCAACCTCCGATCCGTCCATGGCCATCACCATGTCAGCGATCAACGATCGGCTTCCCCCGGAGCGCATCCGCGAGCTGGCCCCCTTCTCCTCGCGGCAGCCCGGGACATTGCCGACTTCATCCGCTGATCGACGGAGCGGTTCAGCTGCGCCTGCTGCTTATCGTGCGGGCGTCACGGTGGCATGGTGGAGGGCGGCGCTGCGTCACGCTTAAAGCCAATATCATTGCTCTACACTGATTTCATGGCCACCTCAGAGCAGCGGGCCGCGAGCCGCCCTGGCGGCCGCAGCGCTCGCGTCCTCGCAGCAGTGGAGCAGGCTGCCACGGAATTGATCTGTGAGCGCGGCCCCGACCAGGTCTCGATTCCGGCGATCGCCGCGCGGGCGGGTGTCAACCCGACGAGCGTCTACCGGCGCTGGGGCGATGTGCATCAGCTGCTCACCTCGGTCGCCGAGAGCCGTTTGACGTCGGACTCGGTGCCGCCGGACACCGGCAGCCTCCGTGGGGATCTCCGTACGTGGGCGGAGCTCGTGCTGGAACACATCAGCGCGCCCGAAGGCAGTGCCTCGCTCCGTACCGTGGTCAACGCGGTCGGCGACGGCGAGGTACGGGACCGCTGCCTGCGCAGGCGGGCGGACCAGATCGACCTGATCGCCGCCCGTGCCCGCGCCCGCGGTGAGGAGCCGCCGGCCACCGAGAAGGTGATGGACCACGTCGTGGCTCCGCTGCATTTCCGCGTCCTGTTCGGCATCGAACCGACGGACGGTGCCTATGCCCGCGCCCTGGTGGAGGACCTCCTCGCCTGCGCCCCGGCCATGGAAGGGTGAGTACGGTGAGGGAGTCGAACGTGACGGAGCTGCCCGATTGGGTCGAGTCGCAGCTGCCGCGTCTGATCGACGATGTCCTTGCCGGCATTCTCAAGGAAATCGACTTCTACCGGGAGGAAGAAGTCGTGTCCCGCGCCGACCTTCAGCGGTCGGTGGAACAGAACATGCGCTCAATGGTCGCCGCCCTACGTGAACCGGACCACCTCCATGACCTCTCGACGGCAGAACGGACCGGTCGGCAGCGCGCGCGGCAGGGCGCGCCCTTGCCAGAGCTTCTGCGCGCATACCGCATGGGGTTTGGTGCGCTGTGGGAACTGTTGACCGAGTGGAGCCGTGGCACCTCGGACCGGGAGGCGGTCGATACGGTCCTCTCCGCGGCCACCCGGGTGTGGCAGCTCAGTGATGAGTACGCGATTGCGCTCACCGAGGCGTATCGGTCGACCACCGCGGAATTGCTCGTGGAGCGCCAGCAGCGACGCTCGGCCCTGGTCGAGGCGCTGTTCGCGGGAGAGCCGGGCCCCGATGCCCCGCCCTGGGAGGTGCCCAAGCTCCTCGGACTGCCCTCGGACACCGACCACATCGTCATCACCGCGGAGACCCTCGGCCCGGCCGACCCGAGCCTGCCGGGAATCGAGGGGCGGCTGGCGGAACGCGGCATCCCCTCCGCATGGCAGCTGACCTCCGCCGCGCAGATGGGGGTGGTGTCGCTGCGCCCGGAGCAGTTCCGCCAGGTGATCGAGCTGGTACGGGAGAGCGCGTCGGCGCGAACCGGCGTGAGCCCTGTCTTCCGGGCGTGGCGGGAGACTCCGCGGGCGCTGCGCCTGGCCTGCGCCGCGCTGCACCGCCTGCCGGAGGGCCGCGCCGAGGTGAATGTACTGGGCCCCGGCCCCTTGGCCGGTCTCGTGGCCCGGGACCCTGATGAAGGCCACCGCGTCGCCCGTCAGGTCCTCGGCCCCGTCCTGGGCCTGCCCAGTGAGGAGCGTGCCGTGCTGCTGGGCACGTTGCAGGCATGGCTCGACCACGACGGCTCCGCCGAGCGGGCCGCCGAGCGCCTCTACGTGCACGCAAACACCGTCCGCTACCGGCTTCGCCGTCTCCAGGAGCTCACCGGTCGCTCGCTCACCCAGCCCCGCGCGATCGCCGACCTGGTCGTGGCGATGGAAGCCGTACGCAGCGATCGCGCCGGCTGAGCCGCAGCCTGCGGGCGAGGCGCTGCACTCGTACGCGGACGACCTCGCAGGCCGAGGATGTCGTGGGGACTCGGCAAGCCTGCGAGGCCGGTTCGGTGGGCTGTCAGGTGGTTCAGATGGTGACGAGCATCTTTCCGGTGTTCTCGCCCCTGAGCATCCCTAGGAACGCGTCGGGGGCATTGCGCAGACCGTGGACGGTGGTCCGGGATTCGATCAGTCGGCCGTCGCGCAGCCAGGCCCCGACCTCATGGAGAAAGTCGGGCCTGCGCCGGATACTGTCGCCGACGATGAAGCCCTTCATCTCCAACCGCTTGGTGACCACTTGGAACATGTTGCGCGGCCCGGTCGGGGGCTCTGTTGCGTTGTACTGTGCGACCGCGCCACATGCGGCGATCCGGCCGTGGCCGTTGAGCACCTCGATGGCGGCTTCCAGGTGGTCGCCGCCCACGTTGTCGAAATAGACGTCGATGCCGTCCGGCGCGGCAGCCTTCAGCCGATCAAGCACCGGGCCGTCCTTGTAGTTGAATGCCGCGTCGAAGCCCAGCTCTTCGATGAGGTAACGGACCTTCTCCGCCGATCCCGCGCTGCCGATCACGCGTGGGGCGCCGCGTAGCTTGGCCATCTGCCCGACGAGCGAACCCACGGCGCCGGCCGCACCGGAGACGAACACCGTGTCGCGCGGCGCGAAGGACGCCACGTCGAACAGGCCGACATACGCGGTGAGGCCCACCATCCCCAGCACACCGAGGTGTGCGCCGAGCGGGGCGATGTCCGGCGAGACCACCGTGGCCTTCTCCGCCTCCACGACCGCGTATTCGCGCCAGCCGTACGGGTGGACGACCTTCTGCCCGACCGTGAACTGTGCGGAATCACTAGCCACGACCTCACCCACGGCCGCGCCTTGGAGCGCTTCGCCGACCTCGAAGGGCGGGACATAGGACTTGCCCGCGTTCATGCGGCCCCGCATGTACGGGTCGACGCTCATGATCTCGTTGCGGACCAGGATCTGCCCGGGGGCAGGCCGGCCGACCCGGCCCTCGGCGATGTCGAAGGTGTCCGGCGTCGGCCACCCCTGTGGCCGCGATGCCAGCCGCACTTCAAGAGCCTTCTCGGGCAGCGACTGCTGCATCACTGGTCTGTCCTTTGTGTCGGAACTTTTCGCATGCGTCCTGGAGCTCGGCGATCAGGCGATCAGGCGTTCTGACGCGAAGGCTGAGGCCCGGCGGCCTCTGCGGGCTGCAGGGGCGGCTGGGGTGCCATGCGGCGCCTTTGCACGTACAGGCCGAGGAGTGCGAGGAGCGCCAGGGCGATGACCACCACCGCGTATCCGATGGAGGTGAGGGTCAGCCCCAGGCGGGTGGAGAACACCCCTGCGACGATTGCGGGCAGGCCGAACGCCAGGTAGCTGATCAGGAACATGACCGAGAAGACCGCAGCCCGCTCCTCGGGCTCCGCCTGTGCGGCCAGGGTGCGCATGGCGCCGAGGAACGACGCGCCGTAACCGAATCCGGCGAGGGCCGTGCCGAGCAGATAGGCCGCCGGAATGGTTGCCGCCACGCCGATCATGGTGATCAGCATGCCCGCAATCAGCGTCACCGATCCGTACGACAGGATCCGCAGCGGCGTCCTTCGCTGCAGGAACAGCTGCCCGAGGGCGCCGGCGCCGGTCAGTACGGCGATCACCGCACCCACGATCACGGTGTTCCGCTCACCCAGCACGGCGGCGGTCAGCGCCGGGCCCAGCGACAGGTAGAAGCCGCCGACCGCCCAGAGGGCCACGAGGCTGGGCGTGATCACCAGCATGTGCGGGCGCAGCCGGCGGGGGAGCGACGCCCGGGGGAGGAGTGAGGCCAGGGCGCCGGGCCGTCCCGCGGTGGTCTCCGGCATGAACACCACACCGGCGAGGGTGATGGCGAACGCGGCGATGAGTACAAGGTAGATGAGCGTCGTCGGTGCCGGGGCGTACTGCACCAGGACGCCGGCGCCGAGGCCGCCCAGCGCCAGCCCCAGCAGGATGGAGGTGCCGCCGACCAGGGCGCCGAGCCGTGGGTTGTGCGGAGGCTGCAGGTCGACCAGGCCCGCGCCGATGGCGCCCATGGCGGCGCCGGTGGCGAGGCCCTGCACGGCGCGGGCGGCGAGCAGCCAGCCGAGTCCACCGGCCTCGATGAAGATCACCATGGCGGCGATCTCGACCAGCAGGGACACGATGAGCACGGGCCGTCGCCCGATGTGGTCGGAGAGCGAGCCGACCACCAGTAGCGCCGCGAGCAGACCGAAGGCGTACAGGGCGAACACCAGGGTCACCGCGGTGGGCCCGAATCCCCATTCGGCCTGGTAGACGGGGTAGAGCGGGGACGGGGCGCTGGCCGCGAACAGCAGGAACAGCTGGATCGCACCGAGCAGCCAGAACGATATGCCGCGGGACAGCGTCGGCCGCTGGGTGGCGGGGGCGAAGCGGAGGGGAGTGGACATGCGGAGTCTCTTCTCGTGGTGGAGCCGGCGCCGGGTGGGCGTCCACGCGGGCGGGGTGGGGCCGGGGCGGGGCGCTGGCAGGCCGTTGCGGGCGTCGCCCGACGAACGTTAAAGCAAAGAAAACTGCCTTAGCTCGCACGCTAACGCGGCGATCCGCTAAAAGCCAACTTCTTTGCGCTACGGGCTATTCCCTGCTCCGCTGTCGTGGGCAGCAGGGCCTGTGCTCTGGCGAGGGTGATCTGCCATGGAGGATTCCGGCGGTTTGTGGGCCGGAACAGAGTTGGCTGTTACTGCCGCCAACGGGCGAGAAAAGGCCTGGTGGGAGGCGCCTCTAAGGCGCTGCCCGCAGCCGTCCGGTCGCGTCGAGCGGGGGCGCCGGACAGTATGGGGAGCGGTGATCTCGAACGGGGTGCCTCTCGCCTTTGTGTGGTGGTGCTTCCGCACTCGGACCCGTGCAACGGGACAGCATGCCTCGATGAAGGCCCTGGCTCGACGTGCCGGACCGACCTGAGTCGGTAAGGTCACCACAAATCAACCCGAAGCCGGAAAGTGGGTACTCAACATGTCACGTGCCGCAAATGACCTGAGCAGGGACCCCGCGCCGGATGCGGCCGAGGACAACGCGTACTTCCCGTCGCCGTACTCGCTGAGTCAGTACACGTCGTCGAAGACTGACTTCGATGGAGTGCGGCACAAGGGCGCCTACACCCAGGGGAAGTGGAAGGTGCTCATGATCGCGGCCGAGGAGCGCTACGTACTGCTGGAGAACGGCAAAATGTTCTCCACCGGGAATCATCCCGTCGAGATGCTGCTTCCGCTTCATCACATGATGGAGGCGGGCTTCGACGTCGACGTCGCTACGCTGGAGGGCTACCCGGCGAAGCTCGAGCTGTGGGCCATGCCGCACGAAGACGAAGCGGTCATGGCGACGTACGAAGCCCTCAAGCCGAAGCTCAAGCAGCCCAAGAAGCTCTCCGAGGTCGTCGCCAACGACCTTGGAAAGGATTCGGATTACATCGCCGTCTTCATCCCAGGCGGACATGCAGCCGTAGTCGGCCTGCCGGCCAGTGGGGCGGTGAGCCAGACGCTGGACTGGGCTCTGTCGAACGACAAGTTCATCATCACCTTGTGCCATGGCCCGGCTGCGCTGCTTGCTGCCTCGTTGGGTAAGAACGAGTCCCCGTTCAAGGGGTACTCGGTCTGCGTCTTCCCTGACGCACTCGATGAGGGGCCGAACCTCGATATCGGCTATCTCCCCGGCCGCTTGCCTTGGCTGGTCGCCGACCTGCTGAGCAAGCAGGGACTCAACGTCATCAACGATGACATGACCGGAAAGACTCACCGAGATCGGAAGCTGCTCACGGGCGACAGTCCCCTCGCCTCCCACAAGCTCGGTCTGCTCGCAGCCGACACTCTGGTCGAGGCGGTCCAGGGCGCGGGCTAGGTCGTTTCTGATGGCTCTTGCCGGGCTGGGTGGGCCAAGCTCCGGTGCGGGCACGCGTCCGGCATGGTGCGACGACACGAACTGACCACCCAGTGACGGAAGATCGAGCCATTGCTGCCGGTCAACGGCAGGCCGGGCGGGCAGCGGTCGGATCACCGGAAGGTGGTGAACGGGGTGCTGTTCCGGGCCCGTACCGGGGTGCCGTGGCCGGACCTGCCGGAGCGGTACTGTCCCTGGCAGACCGTGTACGAGCGGCATCGCCGTTGGTCGGCGGACGGCACGTGGCAGCGGGTCCTGGCTGAGTTGGTGGATACGGGTCGTCGGGCGGCCGGGCCTGTCGGTTCGGTTTCTTCGCCGCCGGTGGTCGTGAAGTGAGCGCCGAGGCGTGTCACGTTCAAGGCCAGGCCCGGGGCGCTCTGTTGCGGATCCAGCTCACCGCCACTGGAGCACCCGGCCTGGGCCACGTCGTGACCGGCCGGCTCAGTCAGTGGAACACCACTGTCCGACGGGGTCGCGAGGTGGATCGGTACACGCCGCGGCTGACGCGTCGAGGGAGCGCCGGGTTCAGCCGAGTCCGTCGGCGCCGACCTGGACGGCTGATTCGTCGAGGAGGGTGTCGGTGACGGGTTGGGGGGTGCCGTCGAGGTCGAGGACGGGGGTGGCTTCCTTGTACCAGGACTCGATCACGGCGTTGCCCCAGAAGTCGCGGCGGCGGTCGTCGTGGACGTTCCAGCGGTAGGTCTCGTGGTCGGGGTCGCCGGTGTAGTAGTCGGAGGTGTAGATCTCCACGCGGTGGCCGTCGGGGTCGCGCAGGTAGACGTAGAAGGCGTTGGACACGCCGTGCCGGCCGGGGCCGCGCTCGATGTGGTGCTCCTCGTGCAGCGAGCCGAAGATGTCGGCGGTGCGCAGGACCTGGTGGGATTCGTGGGTGGCGAGGCCGAGGTGGTGCAGGCGGGGTCCGGCGCCGCCGGTGAAGGCGACGTCGTGGACGGTCTGCTTGCGGTACATCCAGGCGGCGTAGAGCTCGTGTTCGTCGCCCTCGATGGTCTCCGAGCAGCCGAAGCCCAGCGACTGGTAGTGGGCGTAGGCGGCGGGGATGTCGGGGGTGCAGATGTTGAAGTGGTCCAGGCGGGCGATCTCGGCGCCGCGGCGGAGGTCGTAGCGCTGGATGAGGCGCTCGGCGCGTTCGATGTCGTGGAAGAACTCGACGGGGAAGCCGAGCGAGTCGATGACGCGGACGGCGTCGCCGACACCGCGGGTGCCCTGGCCGGCGGGGATGCGGCGGACGGGCCTGCCGAGGGCAGTGAAGAACTTCTCGGCCTTGTCCACGTCCTCGGGGGTGCGCACCCGGTAGGCGATGTGATCCAGAGCGGCGGTCTCGCCCTGGCGCAGGACGAGGGAGTGGTGGGTGAGCTCGTCGGTGCCGCGCAGGTAGAGCGAGGTGGAGTCCTCGTACTGGATGTGGAAGCCGAGCATGTCGGCCCAGAACCAGCGGGCCCTGGCGAGGTCGGTGACGACCAGTTGGGCGTAGGCGGAGCGGATGACGTCGGGGACGTCCGGGGATGCGGTGGTCATGGTCAGGCTCCGAAGCGGGGGGTGTGCACGTCGTCGAGGGCGAGGTGGACGATCTTGGACTCGGTGTAGAAGTCGATGCTGTGCGCGCCGCCCTCGCGGCCGACGCCGGAGGCCTTGACGCCGCCGAAGGGCGTGCGCAGGTCGCGGACGTTGTGGGAGTTGATCCAGACCATGCCGGAGTCGACGGCGTGCGCGATGCGGTGTCCGCGCTTGAGGTCGTTGGTCCAGACGTAGGCGGCGAGGCCGTACGGCGTGGAGTTTGCGAGGTCGATGGACTCGGCCTCGTCGTCGAAGGGCGCGACGCAGACCACGGGGCCGAAGATCTCTTCCTGGAAGATCCGCGCGTCGCGGGGTACGTCGGCGAGGACGGTGGGCTGGAGGTAATTGCCCTCGGGGAGGTGGGACGGGCGGGTTCCGCCGGCGACGAGCTTCGCCTCCTTCCTGCCGATCTCCACGTAGTTCAGGACCCGCTGGTAGTGCTCGGGGTGGACCAGGGCGCCGACCTCGGTGGCCGGATCGGCGGGGAGCCCGACCTTCACACGGTCGGCGCGCTCGGCGAGGCGGCGGGTGAACTCCTCGTAGATCGGGCGCTCGACCAGCACGCGCGAACCTGCCGTGCAGCGCTCGCCGTTGAGGGAGAACACCCCGAAGACGACGGAGTCCAGGGCGGCGTCGAGATCGGCGTCGGCGAAGACGACGACCGGGGACTTGCCGCCCAGCTCCATCGAGGTGGTCTTCAGGTGCTGCGCGGAGGACCGGATGATGTGCTTGCCCGTGTCGGTCGAGCCGGTGAAGGAGATCAGCGGCACGTCGGGGTGGTCGACGAGGGCCTGGCCGGCCTCCTCGCCGATGCCGTGCACGATGTTCACCACGCCCGCCGGGACTCCGGCCTCGGTGAAGATCTCCGGCCAGAGGGAGGCGGAGAGCGGGGTCCACTCGGCGGGCTTGAGGATCAGGGTGCAGCCGGAGGCCAGCGCCGGGGCGAGCTTCCAGGACTCCAGCATGAATGGGGTGTTCCACGGAGTGATCAGTCCGGCCACCCCGACCGGGGTGCGCACGACATAGCTGATCTGGTCGGTGACCTGACGGAAGGCCTCCTCGCCGAGGGCGACGATGACGTCGGCGAAGTAGCGGAAGTTCTCGGCCGCCCGCCGGGCCTGGCCGCGGGCCTGGGTGATGGGCAGCCCGGAGTCGTAGGACTCGAAGGCGGCCAGCTGCTCGTGTCGTGCCTCGACGGCGTCGGCGATGCGGCCCAGCATGTTCGCGCGTTCCCGGTTGCCGAGCTTCGACCAGGCGGGGAAAGCCGTCCGGGCGGCGGCCACGGCCTTGTCGACGTCGGCCGCGCCGCCGGCGGCGGCCTGCGCGTAGACGATGTTGGACACCGGGTCGGCCACGTCGAAGGTGCGGCCGTCCGTGCTGTCGACCGGCTCGCCGCCGATCCAGTGCCGAATCGTCGAGGGCAGGTTCTCGATCGTCATGGTCAGGCTCCGATCTGCTGGGTGAGGTCGCCGCTCTCGGCGAGCAGCGCGCGGATGGTGGTCAGGCCCGCGTCGGTGGGTTCGGTCAGCGGCGGGCGGACATGGGGCGAGGCGATCCGGCCCTGCCGGTGCAGCACCCACTTCGCCGGCGCCGGGTTGGTCTCCACGAAGAGCAGGTCCACCAGTGGGTGGAGGCGGTAGTGCAGGTCGCGCGCGGCATCGAATTCGCCGGCCTCCCACAGCTCGTACATCCGGGCCACCGCGGTCGGGGCCAGGTTGGCCACCGCGGAGACGAACCCGGCCCCGCCGAGGGCCATCAGCGGCAGGCACAGCAGCTCGATCCCCGACCACACCAGCAGCGAACGGCCGCAGGCGTGCAGCACGCGGGAGAAGTGCTCGAAGTCCTTCGTCGTCTCCTTCACACCGACGAAGTTGTCGAAGTCGGCGAACAGCCGCTTGACCGTCTCCGGGGCGATGTCCACGGCCGTGCGGGACGGCACGTTGTAGGCGACGATCGGCAGGTCGGGGAATTCGCGGGCCACCGTGGCGTACCAGGTGTACAGCGCCTCCTGGGTCGGCCTGGCGTAGTACGGGGTGATCACCAGGGCCGCGTCCGCGCCCAGGTCCCGTGCGGCCGCCGTCAGCTCCAGGGTCTCCTCCAGCTTGGCCGAGCCGGTACCGGGCAGGAACGGCACCCGGTCACCGATCTCCTCCACCGCGGTACGCATCGCAGCGATCCGCTCGGCCACCGTCTGCGCGGACGGCTCACCGGTGGAGCCGCCCAGCGAGATGCCGTGCGAACCGGACTGAAGCTGCCAGCGCACCAGGCCCCGAAGGGACTCGTGGTCCACTGCACCGTCGGCGGTGAAGGGGGTGACGACCGGGGCGATCGAACCCCGGATGGACTGCGGGTCGCTGCGGAACTTCATGCCTGTTCTCCTTCGTTGTCGTTTTTCTCACGCCAGGCCTCGTACGCCTCGCGCCACGTGGGCCCCAGCGGGTACAGCCCGTCTACGCTGGCTCCGGCTGTCACCTGCTCGGTGATGAACCGCTCCTGCCGCTCCTGCTCGGCGCAGTCGGCGATCAGCTCGGAGGCGAGATCGGGGGGTATGACGACCACGCCGTCGTCGTCGCCGACCAGCAGGTCGCCGGGCTGGACCAGCGCTCCGCCGCAGGCGACCGGCACGCCGGTGTCCCACGGCACGTGGCGCCGGCCGAGGACGGAGGGGTGTGCCCCGCCGTGGAAGACCGGCAGCCCGAGGGCGGCGACGGCCGCGCTGTCGCGCAGGCCGCCGTCGGTCACGACACCGGCCGCGCCGCGCGCTTTCGCGCGCAGGGCGAGGATGTCGCCCAGGGTGCCGGCCGTGGTGTCCCGGCGGGCATCCATCACCAGCACGTGCCCTGGCTTGAGCTCCTCGATCGCCCGCTTCTGCGCGTTCATGCCGTTGCCGAACTTCTGGAACAGGTCCTCGCGCAGCGGCAGGTAGCGCAGGGTGTGCGCGATCCCGACCATGCGGGTGCCGGGCGTGGCCGGGTGGACCCCGTCGATCGACATGTGCGGCAGGCCGCGCTTGCGCAGCTGGGCGCTGATCGTCGCGACGGCCACCGACCGCAGTCCGGCCTCCAGTCCGGGCGCGAGCGGGGGCTCCGGGACGAAGGCGCTGCCGTACGCCGACTCCACCTCGGATCGGTCCGCCTTGGGCATGGCGCCCCAGGTCTCCAGGTCGTGGTCGGCCGCTGCGATGGGGTTGCGCAGCCGCCCGGTGGACAGGCCCGACCCGGTGACCTCGACCTCAACGGTGTCACCGGGCGAGGCCACCGAGGCGCCGGCCGGCGTCCCGGTGAGGATCACGTCCCCCGGCTCCAGGGTGACCAGTCGCGACAGGTCCGCGACCAGCTCTCCGAAAGGGAACAGCAGGGTGTCGGTGGTGTCGTCCTGGACCAGCTCGCCGTTGACCCAGGTCCGCAGCCGCAGCGCCGACGGATCCAGCTCACCGGCCTCCAGCAGGCGCGGGCCGATCGGGGTGAAGCCGTCGGCGCCCTTGGAGCGCAGGTTGGAGCCCCGGTCGGCGTAGCGCAGGTCGTACACGCCCGCGTCGTTCGCGGCGGTCACCCACCGCACGTGCCGCCACCCGTCCTCCGGCCGCACCCGCTGCGCCCGCGAGCCGATGACGAGCGCGATCTCGCCCTCGAAGCCCAGCAGTTCGCAGCCCCGCGGCCGGATGATCGCCTCCTGCGTGCCGGCCAGCGAGGACGGCGGCTTCATGAAGTACGACGGCTGGGCAGGGGTCCGTCCCCGCTCCTTCGCCCGGCTCGGGTAGTTCAGATGCACCGCGATGACCTTCGACGGGGAGTTCCCCAGCGGATGCGTCATCGGGCCTCCTTTCCTGTATGTCGGGGCAGATCCACACCGGGACCGGTGCCTGGAACGGTTCACGCTCGCGAGCGCGGGATGTCGGCGGCGACCGCCGCACCGGCATGGCGGACACGCTCGCGGAGCGCCAGGAGTCCGTGCACGGTGTCGAGGGACGGGGAGGGGACACCCGTGCGGCGCGCGAGTTCTCGGACGGCGCCGACAATGGCATCGAGCTCCAATGGGCGGCCGCGGTCGGCGTCCTGCAGCATGGACGTGCGGAACGCGCCCAGCTGCCGGGCGATGTCGAGCCGGTCGTCGGCGGTCATCGAGGTCGGGATGCCCAGTGCGGCTCCGACGGCTGCCGTCTCGTCGAACAGTGCGATGCAGGTCCGTCGTACGTCCGGATCGTCGAGGATCTCCAGAACGGTCGCGCCGGTCAGCGCGCTGAGGGGATTGAGGTTGACGTTGCCCAGGAACTTCTCCCAGATGTCCCGGCGAATGTCCGTGCTGGGCTCCGCGCGGACGCGGCCGGCGGACAGGGCTGCGGCGCACCGTGTGACACGGTCCGACATCCCGCCGGTCGGGTCGCCGATGACCAGCCTGCTGCCGCTGATGTGAGTGACCTGCCCGGCCGTGTCGAGGATGCTGCTGAAGTGCGCGACCCCGGACATCACCCGTGGCGCGGGCAGCAGGTGCAGCAACTCCCCGTCGGGATCGACGGTCCGCAGGATCACGTCACCGCTGGTGTTCTCCACGGTGGACAGCAGCCACCACGGCACGCCGTTGGCGACGATGAGCAGTTCCACACCGCGGTCGATCCACGGCCGGATGCTTCGGGCCGCCGAGAGCAGATGCTGGCTCTTGACGCACACGACGGCCAGTTCCGGGATCGGAAGCCGCGCAGCATCGTGGGCGGTGCGCAGGCGGTGCCGCACCGCTGGGCCGGTTACCGAGCTCCGCAGCCGGATCCCGTTCTCCGCGATGGCGTCGAGGTGCGGTCCGGGCCGGCCGAGCAGGGAGACCTCCGCGCCCGACGTGGCGAACGCCCCGGCGAGAGTGGCGCCGACGGCGCCCGGTCCCACGATGGTGATCCGATGTCCCACCGTACTCAGCTCCACCGGCAGGGGGACGGCTCGAGCGGTGCAGACCGCTCGGTGCCGAACGCGGATGGCCGGGCTGCGGGGTCGACGGGTGCGATGACAAACGGTGGCGTCAAGACCGTCGCACCTCCTTCTCGATAGGCCGTGCATGGGTGGGCCGGTGTGGCCGTCCGCAGTGAGCATGCGATGCGCGGCCCTCCGCAACAATGTCGAGTCCTACACTTGGTGACGCTTGTCGATGTTGATATCGATACCGCCCTGGAGAAGAGGTCCTGTATGACCGCGATCCCGCTCGCTCAACTCGTCGACGCCCTGCAGGACGGGGTGATCACGGTCCTGTCCGAGGGCGATCGCGAACATGACGTCAGGGGCGTGGAGTTGCTGGACTGTCCGGAGGCACTCCAGGCCGCTGAGCCCGGCCGGCTTCTGCTCGGGGTGGGCCTGGACATCGCGAACCACGACGCGGTGGGCGCTGCTCTGCAGACGGCGGCGAGGACCTCGTGTGCGCTCGCGATCAAATGTGCGGCTCCGGCGCCACCGGACCTGGTCGCGCTGGTCCGCGAGACCGGGGTGCCGGTGCTGGGCGTCAATCCGCAAGTGCCGTGGACGCGCGTCCAACGCCTGGCCACCACCCTGCTGGCCGCCCGCGCGGCGGACGCGCCCCCCGGCGGCGGACTGACCGGTGGTGACCTGTTCTCCCTGGCCAACGCGCTCGCGGGCATTGTCGGCGGCGCTGTGGCGATCATGGATACCCAACAGCTACTGGTCGCCTACTCCAGCCTGCCCGACCAGCCCATCGACGAGACCCGCAGGCGTGGCATCCTCGGCCGACGCGTCCCGGACGAGGCGCTTGCCGATCACCTCGACCGTCAGGTGTGGGGCAGCGACACGGTCGTACGTCAGCACCGCCCCGGAGACCTGCCCCGCATGGCCGTGGTCGTCAGGGCGGGCGAGGACGTGCTCGGCTCGCTGTGGGTCGCGTTTCCCGACGAGGGCGCGGTCCCCGACTGCGGACCGACCCTGCAGGAAGCCGCCCGCATCGCGGCGCTGCACATGCTGGCACTTCGGCGCCAGGTCGACGCCGAACAGGAAAGCCGTGACCGCGCACTGCGTGCCGCGCTGGAAGGCCGCACAGGGCAGCAGAACCCGTCCGGCGAAATTCGTTTTCCCGCCGTACTGATCGGCCTGGCCGAAGTCGCGCTGGAACGGGAACAGAAGAAGCCCGCGGAACCAGGAACCGAATCGCGGCGCCGCGCTGCCCTGATGCGGATGCTGGACCTGGCCGTCCTCGATGGCCGTTCCTTCGGACATGAACCGGCTGCGGCGCTGCTCGACGACCGCCTCTACCTGCTGCTGCCGACGGCCGGTTCAGGCTCGGTGTCCGCCGAGTCCCTGCTGGAGCACCTCTTGGACCGGGCCAGGCGCAGCCTGCACCGGCCATTCACCGCGGTCCTTTCCCCAGCTGTCCCCACGGCGCCCGATCTGCTCGTCGCCCGCCGCGACATCGACGCCGCACTCGACCACCTGGAGCAGCATGGCGCAGCCCCCGGCGCCCATCGAGCCGAAGACTTGCGGCCGGAGCTGGTGCTGCGCCGACTGCTCCAGGCCGTACGGCGCGACGCCGAACTGCGCACCGGCATCGCGGAGCGCCTGCGGGCGCACGATGACGAGAACGCCACCGACTACAGCGCCACGCTGCTCACGTACCTGCGGCACTTCGGCGATGTCGCGGCGGCCAGTGCCGAGCTGCACATCCACCAGAACACACTCCGGCTCAGACTGCGCCGGGCCAAGCAGCTGTTCGGGGTGTCACTCTCGGACCCCGCACGGCGCCTGATGCTCACGCTGGAACTGAGTGCTCTGAACGAGCCTGCACGGCACCGGGTCACCGACTGATGCGGCGCGGTGCCATTCACCGCCGCGCGACTGTCGGATACAACACCGGGCGCAGGCATTCGCTATAGGTCTCGACATTGGATATCGAGCGGTCCCGCGCCCATGCTCCTGCACACCGGGCAATGCGCCGTAGTGGCGATACCCATGGAGCACTCGAGGAGTACAACAGTGACCGTTCTGGACACCCCGATGAGCTCGGCGAAGCCGGCGCACATGAGCGAAGCGGAGTGGCATGCGCGGCTCGAACTGGCCGCCTGCTACCGGATCTTCGACCACCTGGGATGGGTGGAGATGATCTTCAACCACATCACCGTGCGGGTGCCCGGCGAGGAGGGACACCTGCTGATCAATCCGTTCGGGCTGATGTACCACGAGGTCACCGCCTCGAACCTGGTGAAGATCGACCTCGACGGCAACGTCCTGTCGGACTCTGACTGGCCCGTCAATGAGGCGGGACTGCTGATCCACTCGGTGATCCACGCCAACCGGCCCGACGCCCACTGCATCATGCACACCCACACCACCGCCGGCACCGGAGTCGCCAGCCTGCGGGGCGGGCTGGACCCGGACAACTTCTACGCCGCCCAGTTGCACGACATGGTCGCCTACCACGACTTCGAGGGCATCACCGTCGACCCCGCCGAAAAGCCCCGGCTGGTGGCCAACCTCGGCGACCGCGACCTGATGATCCTGCGCAACCACGGCCTGCTGGCACTGGGGCCGACCGTGCCTGCCGCGTTCGCCGCCCTGTGGACCCTGCAACGGGCCTGTGAGATCCAGCTTGCCGCCCAGTCGTCCGGACAGCCGCTGACACCGGTCAGCCGGGAGGCAGCCATCCGCTCGACCAAGGAGTCCTTCCAGATGGGCGACCGCACCCAGGCGGGCAGAGGTCTGTTCGAGGCCCTGCGCCGCAAGATCGACCGCATCGACCCCGGCTACGCCGTCTGACGCCGTTCCCCCTCGGGACGAGGCGGGGGCACCCGGCACCCACGTCCCCGCGCACACCATCCATTCCGCCACGTGATGGCTGTGACCTTCGATTCTTTCCCGGGCCAACGACGACCCGACGACGATCGGACTCCCCATGTCCCAATCCACCGCCTCATCCAGCAGGCATCGCACGGTCGCGCTCGCCGCCATGGCGGGCACCACGATCGAGTGGTACGACTTCTTCATCTACGCTCTGTGTACCGGCCTGGTCTTCAACCAGCTGTTCTTCGACGGGCTGGGCGAGGACTCACTGGTCATCTCCTTCGCGACCATCGGCATCAGCTTCTTCTTCCGCCCGGTCGGGGCCGCCCTCGCAGGCCACCTCGGCGACCGGCTCGGCCGCCGCGCCATGCTCATCGCCACCCTGCTGCTCATGGGCGTCTCCACCACCCTGATCGGACTCGTGCCGTCGTCCGGCACCATCGGGACGGGCGCCCCGGTCATCCTCGTCCTCCTGCGGATCCTCCAGGGACTGTCCGCCGGCGGGGAGTGGGGCGGCGCCGCCCTCATCTCCGTGGAACACGCACCCGCCCACCAGCGCGGAAGGTTCGGCGCCTATCCGCAGCTCGGAGCCCCGCTCGGCCTGCTCCTGGCCAACGGTGTCCTGGCCACGATCACCGCCCTCACCACGGACAAGCAGTTCCTCTCCTGGGGATGGCGCGTCCCGTTCCTGCTCAGCGTGGTGCTCGTCGCCGTAGGATTCGTCATCCGGCGGCGAGTGGACGAAAGCCCGGTCTACCGACAGCTGAAGGAGTCCGGGACCCGGCCGGGCACTCCCCTCACGGCCCTGCTCAGGCATCACTGGCCGCTGGTCGTGGCCGGGGCCCTTCTCTTCGCCGCCAACAACGCCGTCGGCTACATGACCACCGGTGGCTATGTGCAGAGCTACTCGGTGAACCATCTGGACATGGACCCGACGCAGATCCTGATCGCCGTGATGGTCGCTGCCGTCGGCTGGCTGGTCAGCACCGTGGCCGCGGGCCGATGGTCGGACCGCCTCGGCCGCATCCGCGTCTTCCGGATCGGCTTCATCGTCCAACTCGCCTGGATGTTCCCCTTCTTCGCCCTGCTCAACACGGCGAACATCGGACTCATCGCGGTGGCCCTCCTCCTCTACAGCGTCGGCCTCGGACTGACCTACGGGCCGCAGGCCGCGCTGTTGGCGGAGCTCTATCCCACCGCTGTCCGATACAGCGGCGCGGCCCTGTCCTACGCCATCGGAGCTGTCCTCGGCGGCGCCTTCGCGCCGATGATCGCCGAAGCCCTGCAGTCCAGCACCCACACCGTGTACTCCGTCGGCGTCTACCTCGCCGTCATGACGGTGATCGGGCTCGCCGTCACCTTCGTTCTGAAAGAACGCCAGGGCGTGTCGCTGAGCGACGCCGCGGCCGGCGAGCGGGACGAGCAGGCGGCCCTGACTGCCTGAAGAACGCTGACCGGCGAGAAAGCCCTCGCTGGTAATCGTCGACCGGTCGTCACGGACACCCCGGGTGCCTCTCCTGCCCTGTACCCGGCGGACAGGGCGGCTCCCTCGGGCACTCCACGGATCCACGGCGAGCCGGGGGGCCCGCAACCCGGCACAGGCCACATCCCCCTCACACGAGACAGGAACCCTGTCCAAACCGATCCCCCAAGGAGCCACCCGTATGAACGAGCCGCAAGCCGCCGCAAGCCGCCCGGCACCGTCCGAGGGACACTCCCACGGCACCCTCACGCGCCGCCGCTTCTGGCAGCTCGGCGCCGCCACGGCGGTCACCGCCGGCGTGACGAGCCTGCTTCCGGAGGCCACCGCCGAGGCCTCGGCGGCCACGAGCAGCACCGCACAGCACTACTTCGACCGGGCTGCCGAACTGGCCGGTGACAACCCGGTCCTCAAGAGCCTCGTCAGCGCGCTCACCGCCGGCTACACCCCGCCGCGGCCCGCCGCACCTGCCCCGCAGCGGATCTTCGACAACGTCGCGGTGTTGGGCGCCGGCTTTGTGTCCGCCACGGCGATCCTCACCTCGGCCGGGATCATCCTCATCGACGCCCTGGAAAACCCGAACGGGGCCGAGCAGCACATCGTCGGGGGTCTGCGCGAGCTCGGAGCCGACCCGTCGACGATCAAGTACGTCGTCGTCACCCACGGCCACGGGGACCACTTCGGCGGCGCCCAGTACCTGGCCGACAAGTACGGCGCCCGGGTGCTGATGTCCCCCGCCGACTGGACCTACATGACGACCACGCCGGGGCCCGACCAACCCCGGCACGACCTCGACATCAGCGACGGCCAGCGGCTCACCCTGGGCCACACCACTGTGGACCTGCACTACACCCCGGGTCATACTCCCGGCAGCGTGTCACCGATCCTTCCCGTATGGGACAGGGGAAGGCGCCATACCGCGATGCTGTGGGGCGGCACCAATCCGCCCGCGGCCACCACCGACAAGGAGACGTACCTCTCCTCCGTCCTCACCTTCACCTCCCGGATGCGGCGGGCCGGGGTCGACGTCGAACTGAGCAATCACCCCTTCTGCGACTACGGCCTGGAGCGCATGCAGGAACTGCGCGACGCACCCAGCGGCCCCAAGAACCCGTTCGTCGTGGGCGCCTCCGGGACACAGCGCTTCATGAAGGTCATGGAGAATATGCTGCGCGGCCGCATCGCCCAGGACCAGGACGCAGCGGGCACCACCGCGTCGGCGACGGTCGCAGCCGCGAACACGCATACGGCAGGCTGCTGCTGACGGCCACGACATCAAGGCAGACGCGGCCGGTGTGTTCCACCGGCCGCGCCGCGGCGAAGGTCGGTAAAGCGCGCCGGGTGCTGAGGGCGGGCTCAGCCGAGGCCCGCGGGTTTCTCGAGGAAGACGGTCGCGGTCAGGTGCCGGGAGTAGAAGTCGAGGACCGCCGACCCTGCTCGGCAGGGCCGTACCCGGATTCCTGCTCGCCGCCGAAGGATGCGTGGAAGTCGGCTCCGGTGGTCGGTCCGTTCACCTTGACCATGCCGCTGTCGAACCAGGAAACGAGCCGCAGCGCCGAGTCCATATCGCCGGTGCAGAGGCCGGTGACCAGGCCGTAGCGGGTGGCGTTCACCAGCTCGCCCGCCGCCTCGGATCGGGAACCCGATGCACACGTGCGGAGGACTGCGCTGTCACGCTCACACGCCTTTCTTTCCACTGCCCGGGCCATGCCCGCGGCGGGTCGCGGCAGAGTGCGGCTCCGCCCGAGTCTCGGAGAAGTCGCGCCACACGTGGAGGGGCCGGCCAGAATTGGGCCCACCGCCGGCCCGCCTCCGAGCCGCATCCGCGCCACGCCTGACCGGCCGCAGCCACTCCGGTGACGAGCGCTGCTCGTATCCGAGGGGCTGCCAAGTGTTGGCATTTCGTCGGCGCCTCTCAGTAATTCGGGCATGCCGACTGACTGTGGGCGCTTCCCAGGCGAGTTCGGCGACCCGTCCGGTGTCCTCGATCGACGTGTGTACGGGACGCCGGCGTCTCCGGAGAAGTCGACGAAGCCGTCATCACTGTCGAAGCGGAGCGTGCCGGACGAGGGAGGAGAGCTGTTCTTGTGCAGAATATTGACTGACGTAAGAGAAACGACGTACGTTCCCTCGCGACGAAGGCAAGAGGCCCCCAACCTGGGCTCGCCGAGCGACGGCCCGGCGCACTTGTGCGGGGGCCGGGGAGTTGCCCGCGAGCAACGCGACGCGACCAAGGCCAAGCGGCGGACCACGGAGCCGCAGCAGCGGACGATCCCGCGATGCCTCCAACCGCGCGGCTGGTGCGGCTACTTGCGGGAGCACCCCACCATCCGCGCCTTCACGGACGCGCACATCCGGACCATCTGCGGCGGCACCACGCGGATCACGAAAGATCGCATCGGACGCGCCCCGGTCCGATGACGCGGACACCTCGCGACAGACAGGGATGGCAGCCATGGCGAATACCGCACCACCGTCTCAGAACAACGTGCAGCTACGTCGCGCAGTCGTCGGCAGCTTCATCGGCAGCGTGATCGAGTACTACGACTTCCTGCTCTACGCCACGGCCTCGGCCGTCGTGTTCAGCAAGATCTTCTTCTCCGGTCTGGATCCGCTGGCCGGCACGGTCGCAAGTTTCGGGACCTTTGCGGCCGGATACCTGGCCCGCCCGCTCGGCGGCATCGTCTTCGGGCACTACGGCGACCGGCTGGGCCGCAAGCGCATGCTGGTCACGACCATGACGTTGATGGGCGTTGTGAGCTTCCTCATCGGTCTGCTGCCGACGGACCGGCAGGTGGGGAGCTGGGCGGCGGTCATGCTGGTGCTGCTCCGTGTGCTGCAGGGCATCGCGGTCGGCGGGGAGTGGGGCGGTGCCGTGCTGATGTCCGCCGAGCATGCCACCTCGCGCCGGGGGCTCTGGGCGAGCTTCACGAACGCCGGAGCACCCTTCGGCATGATTCTCTCCACCTCGGTCCTCACGGCCACCAGCGCCGTCGTCGGCGAACAGGCCTTCCTCTCCTGGGGCTGGCGCGTCCCGTTCCTGCTCAGCATCGTCCTGCTGGTGGTCGGCCTGTTCATCCGACTGCGGGTGGAGGAGACGCCAGTCTTCGCCGCAGCCCATCGTCAGCCGCCGAAGAAGAGCGGGCTCCCGCTCCTCGATGTCCTGCGCCGCCCCCGCAACTTGGTGCTCTCCGTCGGTGTGGGGCTCGCCGCGTTCGTCGCACAGGGAACCCTCACCACGTTCCTCATCGCGTACGGCGTCCAGGTCGGGTACCCACGACAGACCGTGCTCAATGCCTTGACCCTCTCGTCCGCCCTCGCGGTGATCGGCGTCATCGGCTGGTCGGCGCTGTCAGACCGGCTCGGTCGGCGCCCCGTCGTCCTCACCGGTTCGATCACCATGGGTGTGTTCGGCTTTGTGCTCTTCCGAACATCGCCTTCACCGGAGAGCTCCGCAAGCCCCAACTCGACATCCACACCACCGGCGACCCCCTCATCCCCGTTCAGGCGACAAGCGCCCACCGGCGCGCCGTCACCGCCGCCGGCACCACCACCCTGCTCCGCCAGGCGTACGTCGACAACGCCGGCCACTGCACCTTCACCGCCGCCGAACAGGTCGCCGCGCTGCACAAGCTCAACCAGCGGATCACCACAGGCCACTGGGGCGACACCACCCCCCGACGCCCTCAACACCGAGGCCCGAAGGATCGACGCCACCTCCCCCACCCGCTACCTCACCTTCCGGCCAGGCCCCTACCCGAGGCCCTTCGACCTCGCCCACCCCACCAACAGCTCTCAGTAGTCCCAGGACTGACATCCGTTCGCCTGCACCAGTCCCCGCCGGACACGATCCGGGCCCGTCCGCGCGACGCCCGGATGATGTCCGCCTGCGCTCCCACCGGCCGCCATCGACGACAAGGACTCCCCATGACCGACAGCCCCTACCTGCCCAACGCCGCCTCCGACGGCATATCCCGCCGCTTCCTGGGTGGGCTGCTCGGCGGTGGTGTCATCGCCGCCGCCACCGGACTGGCCACCGCCTCCCCCGCCTCCGCGACCCCCTCAGCGGGTAGTGCACAGCAGGCGGAGCAGCCCTTCCGCGCCCGCGCCGACCGCAAGAACCATCGGCGCCCCAACCTCCTGGTGATCCTCGCCGACGACCTGGGCTGGGCCGACCTGTCCTCCTACGGCGCACCCCACATCAAGACCCCGAACCTGGACCGGCTCGCCCGCCAGGGCGTGCGCTTCACCAACGCCTACTCCGGATCGTCGACCTGCTCCCCCACCCGGTTCAGCCTCTATACGGGGCGCTACCCGGGCCGTACCAAGGGCGGGCTGGCCGAGCCGATCGGCAATCGCACCCAGGGGCTGGAGCCCACCCACCCCACGCTGGCCTCCCTACTGAAGGCCGCCGGCTACTCCACCGCGCTGATCGGCAAGTGGCACTGCGGCTGGCTGCCCGACTACAGCCCCACCAAGTCGGGCTGGGACGAATTCTTCGGCAACCTCGGCGGCACACTGGAGTACTTCTCCAAGCTCGGCCAGCTCGGTGAGTACGACCTCTACGAGGGGGACGCGTCCTACCAGGACCTGCGCTACTACACCACCATCCTGACCGAGCGGGCCGTGGAGTACGTCGGCCGCGAGCACGACGCGCCGTGGTTGCTCAACCTCAACTTCACCACTCCGCACTGGCCGTGGCTGACCGAGGGCGATGCCGAGACCGGGGCGGAGATCGCCGCCAAGATCCGGGCTGGGGGCAGTGACGGGGCGCTTCAGGCCCTGCAGCACAAGGACGGCGGCTCGGTGGAGAAGTACGCCGAGATGGTGGAGAGCCTGGACGCCGCCATCGGCCAAGTGATGAACGCGCTCCGCAGGTCCGGCCAGGAGGACGACACCCTGGTGCTGTTCGCCAGCGACAACGGAGGAGAGCGCTTCTCCTACAGCTGGCCGCTCACCGGGGGCAAAGCCGACCTGCTGGAAGGAGGCATCCGGGTCCCGACAATCCTGCGCTGGCCCGCCCGGATCGGCGCCAACCAGGTGAGCCATGAGCCGAACTTCACTCCGGACTGGACCGCCACCCTCCTGGAGGCCGCCGGCGCTCGGCCCGCCCCCGACTACCCGCTGGACGGCACGAGCCTGGCCGGCTACCTGCTGCGCGGCGAGCTTCTGCCCGAGCGCGACCTGTTCTGGCGGGTCCGGGCCAACCGGGCGCTGCGGCGCGGTCACTGGAAGTACTACCAGGACTCCGCCGGTGCCGACCACCTGTACAACCTGGCCCAGGACGCCCGGGAGCAGGCCGACCTGGCCGGCGGCGAGCCCAAACTGCTCGCGGAACTGAAGGCGTCCTGGAAGGAGATCAACACGACCCTCCTGCCCTACCCCGACTGAGACCCGGCCCAGCCGCGTGGCATCGGCCGTGGCGCAGGCACCTGTGGTCTGCGCCCATGTGGGTCATGTCGATGGCGCCGTGCCGGGACCGGCCGCTGCCGGCTCGGCCGCGGTTGTCCGAGGCCGAGCCGACACGCAACCAACCATCAGGGCATGCGACCGGCGCTGACGACGTCGTCGTTGACCGTCTGATCGTTGATGTGGATCAGCCCGCTGGGGATGCGGATACGTACGGGCCGGGAGGCGGAGGCGCCGGCCCCTCACCCCCGCAGGGGCAGCGTCTCCAACAGCTCCTCCGCCAGCGCGCCGGCCGCCGCGTCCACGCGGGCGTTGGCGCGGCGGAAGACGTCCTCCGCCTCGGCGGCGGGCCAGTCGGCGGGGAGGTGTTGGACCGGGAGGTGGGGGTCGGCACGAACGATCTGGAGCCACTCCGTCAGCAGGCCCAGCTTGACTGCGAGTTCGTCGACATCCGAAGCGCTGTCCCCGTCCGCGAACGCAGACCAGCGCCTCCGGAAGGCGGTGTAGCCGGCGGCCGGGGTCGCGAGGTCCCAAGTGTCCTGGACCATGCGGGAGATGTCGGTGGCCGGGTCGACGGTGGAGCGGAACACCGTGACGTAGGGGCCGAGTTCGGGGTTCTCCGTGATCGCGGCGACGTCCGCCCGCCCCGGCGCGATCCACAGGCCGCCGATCAGCGGGCCGAAACCCGCCCAGGTCAGCTGGGAACGCAGGTCGTGGCGCTGACGCTGGCTGGCGTCGGGCAGGGAGAAGGCGAGCAAGGTCCAGGTGCCGTCCCAGTCGTCGTTGACGGCGCCCTGCTTCCAGATGCGGTCCTCACCCTCGCGGAGGATCGCCGTCGCGCGATCGGTGAGGCCGAAGTACATGCGGCGGCCTTCGCGGCGGCGTTGCAGTAGGCCGCGGCCCACCATGCGGGTCAGGGTCGAGCGGGTGGCGTGCTCGCCCACGCCCGTGCGGCCGAAGACCTCGATGATGCTGCCGGAGTAGACGCAGACATCGCCGCCCAGCACGTAGTTGCCGAGGAACGTGAGCATGAGGGACTGGGGGCGGAGGGCCACCTCGAGCCCCGGCTCCGTCCTGGGCTCTTCCGCCCCGCCCCCCGCCGTTGCGGCGTTCCCGCTCGCCCTGCCACCTCGGTCGCCTGCCATATCGCCCTCCCGCGTCGCGTCAGCACGTACAGACCCAATGTGACGCACTCTCTTGACCGCCGCAATCAGAGTGCATAGCGTTGCTCCCCTCTCCGCCGCCTCGGTCGTCGTCAACGACGTGGACGCCGAAGCGGCGGAGGCGGCCGTCAAGCAGATCACCGAGGACGGGGGGCGCGCGGTCGCCGAGGTCGTCGCCGTCGGCACCACTCAGGCCGCCGACACCCTGGTGAACCGGGCCGCGACCGAGTTCGGACGGCTCGACATCATGGTCACCAACGCGGGCGTCCTGCGCGACCGCGTCCTGTGGAAGATGTCCGACGAGGACTTCGACACCGTCCAACAGGTGCAGCTGCGCGCCACGTTCACCTGCGCCCGCGCCGCCGCGATACGGATGCGCGAGCAGGGCGAGGGCGGCCGCATGATCGTCGCGGGCTCCCCGGCCGGACAGCGCGGCAACTTCGGCCAGACCAACTACGCGGCCGCGAAGGCGGGCATCGCCGCGATGGTCCGCACCTGGGCCATGGAGCTGGCGAAGGCCGGCATCACCGCGAACGCCGTGGTTCCCAACGCGGCCACCGAGATGACGAAGACGATGCCGCTGTTCGCGCCGTACATCGAGGAGTACGGGTCGCACTTTGTCGCGCACGGTCACCGCCCCCCACATGCCCGGTCCGCGACCCTAGGCCGGTCGCCCAGCGGCTACCAGGCACCCTCGTCACGCCAGTCGCAGGTCAGCTCGCCGTCCATGTCGGGGGCCGGGGCCGGCGTCGGCAGGACGGGGATGAAGCCCTCCTCACCTTCGTCCGCAACGAGCCCTTTCGGCGTGAGTGCGAGCGCCGCCCCACGCCACACCTGCCGGCTGCACGCGGCACAGAACGGGGCGCCCCCATGGGACACACCGAGGTCTACGTAACCCGCATACCCTCCGCAACCATCACCCCGCCCGCACCCGTACGGTGCCGGTCACCCCGACGGCCTCCACGTACCCGCAGCGCAGCGCCCGGCCGCCGTGCAGCAGCAGCCGTGGCACCGCCGAGGCGTACTCGCTGTGTGTCCCCGAGGTCCTCGTCCACGGGCTGACCTTCGCGGAGAGCTACGCGTACCTCGACGACTGGGTACTCGGGAAAACACCGGCCTGAACGAGCCCAGCGCCCGCCTCAATAAGAAGTTGAGCAGGGGTCTGGCCGACAGCCACTGATCCCGTTCACGGTCATTCCCAGCACAGAGCTCCAGCTGTCCACGGTCGGGGGCCTGCGCTGTTGTCACCTTCCTCACCGAGGCCCATCGATGGGCATGCTGCGTTCGCGTTGGTTGTGTCGGACTGCGGGACGAACAATTGGCCAGGCCAGACTGACGTGATCACCTGCAGGCCGGCTCCGCGGCACAGGAGCCGTCATGACCGACGACGCGTGGCCGCGGATGGCACGCAACACCGCGCTCGTCGGGATGGCCTCCCGGCTGCCTGCCGCCGCGGGCAGCCGCCTGCTCGGTATCCGCCGGCCACAACACCCGGCAAGCCGCCGCGGCACTGGCACGGATCCGGCTGCCCAGAGGGGCCCGACGGCCCAGAACCCGGCCCAGGGCTGTCCTCAGGGACCGCACCTACGCCCGGGCGACGACTCGGAGCCACTGCTGGCGGCAAATCTCGCATCAGCGCAGCAGCCGGATCTATTTCGTACACATCCAAAGTCCAGCGACGGTCCGGCTGCCGCCTAAACGCCACCAAACCCGAGAGTTCGTGCCTCATTTGGTGCGGCCGGGTTTCCGAGCTACAACATCACCCAGTCGAAGTCCTGGACGGATAACGAACCGTCTCAGGGGATTGGGATGAACATTGGCCAAGCTCATGGCCAAGGGCGCCACCGCGGCTGGCAAGCGGTGGGTGGTTCGTTATCGGGAGCCGGGCGGGCGTACCGCGCGGCAGCGTGAGAAGTCGTTCGAGCGTAAGCGGGACGCTCTCGACTTCGCCACGAAAGTCGAGAACGACAAGCATGAGAACACGTATGTCGATCCGACCGCCGGCCGCGTCTCGGTCAGTCAGTACGCGGAGGGCTGGCTCGCGTCGAAGGTGGGCGCCCCCGGCACCCTCGTCGGATACGAACGGATCATGCGTCTGCACGTGCTGCCCCATGTGGGGAACAAGCCGATGGCCAAGGTGACCGCGGCCGACGTCGAAGCGCTCTTCCCTGACGGGGTTCGTCGCGATCCATTTGTGGCGTGCGGCGTGAGAGAAGAGGCCCGAGAGCGCGGTCCGACGGCCAGCGATGGTGTTGGGCTTCGCGCCGTCCTGGCGCCAGCGAGCGATATCCCGGCCCCTGCTCTTCTCGATGCATTTCATGAGTTCTTGCCTGTGCGGAACGCCCGTGGCGGGATGACGCACCCTGGCTTGGTTCGTAAATCCTGGGACGCAGCGATTGCCCGGCTCGGCCTTCCCCCTTACAAGCCGCACGACCTCCGGCACAAGTGGGCGACCATCACGATGAGCAACGGGGCCGCCCTCCGCGAGGGCTCCCGGTGGCTCGGGCACCGGTCCGTCGACGTGACCGCGGATCTCCACGGCCACCTCACTCAGGACGGCCGCGAGCGCTGCCGCCTGATCATCATGTCTAGCTTCGCGCAGCACGTTCCCGCGCAGCCGGCGAGCCCGGCGACACCTGGCGCTGAGTCGGTGCGGGTGGCGCCCGCCGGGCGTTTTGCGCATTCCGTCGCAAGCGACTCAAGAGGCAAGTCGGCCACGCTCAGGCTTGCCGTGGCTGATTCCAATCGGAAAGATTTGGTGCAGATACGGTCCCTGCGGCGTGATCGTTCGGCACGTTACTCACGGGTTCATGTCCGGGGTTCCCCGAAGTAGCCCGTTTTCGTCGGATGACCAGGGCCTATGGCAACGGTTCGGACGTTTGGCAGTCACTGCCGTTCGGCCGCTCTCGTGGGGTACGGTCTCGGCGCTGCAGGAGCACCACGAGGAGCGGGTCATTGCGCGAGTACACCGTCCCCCCACTGGCGACGGCGCCCCGGGTCGGCGGTCTGGCGGACGCCGTCTTCGAGAATGCGGAGTCCGCCCCCGACCGGGTCGCGCTCTGCCGTAAGGACGACGCGGGACACTGGCAGGACGTCAGCGCTGCCCAGTTCCGCGACGAGGTCATGGCCCTCGCCAAGGGGCTGCTGGCCCAGGGCGTGCGGTTCGGCGACCGGGTCGGGATCATGTCGCGGACACGTTACGAGTGGACGCTGTTCGACTTCGCCCTGTGGTCGGTCGGCGCGCAGTCGGTACCGCTGTACCCGACCTCCTCCTCCGAGCAGGTCTTCTGGACGCTGCACGACTCGGCCGTCTCCTCCTGTCTGGTCGAGCACGAGGACCACGCCATGACGATCGGGTCGGTCATCGACCGGCTGCCGCACCTGCGCCTGCTGTGGCAGCTGGACGCGGACCCGGTGGCCGAGCTGGTCGAGGCCGGCCGGCACATCGAGGACGACGTCGTGCACCGGCACCGGATGGCGGTCACCCCGGACGCGCCCGCGACGATCATCTACACCTCCGGCACCACCGGCCGCCCCAAGGGCTGCGTGATCAGCCACGCCAACTTCATGGCCGAGGCCGACAACGTCGTCGAGCGGTACGAGCAGGTCTTCCACTCCAAGGCCGGCGACGAGGCGTCCACCCTGCTCTTCCTGCCGCTGGCGCACGTCTTCGGGCGGATGGTCCAGGTCGCCGCGATCCGCGGCCGGGTGAAGCTCGCCCACCAGCCGAACCTCTCGGCCACCGCGCTCCTCCCCGACCTGCAGTCCTTCAAGCCGAGCTTCATCCTCGCGGTGCCCTACATCTTCGAAAAGGTGTTCGCGGCGGCGCGGCGGAAGGCCGAGGCGGACGGCAAGCTCGGGCCGTTCGACAAGGCCGTCGACGTGGCGCGGCGGTACGCCGAGGCGATGGAGCACAAGGCGTTCGGCACCGGTTCCGGGCCCGGCGCGGGCCTGCGCATGCAGCACCAGCTGTTCGACAAGCTCGTCTACAGCAAGGTCCGCGCGGCGATGGGCGGCCGGGTCCGGCACGCGATGTCGGGCGGCTCGGCCATGGAGCGCCGGCTCGGCCTCTTCTGGGAGGGCGCGGGCGTCACGATCTACGAGGGGTACGGCCTGACGGAGTCCACCGCCGCGGCCACCGCCAACCCGCCCGAGCAGACCCGGTTCGGCACGGTCGGGCTGCCCATCCCCGGTACGACCGTGCACATCGCGGACGACAACGAGGTGTGGGTGCACGGCGGCCAGGTCTTCCAGGGCTACCTCAACGACCCCAAGGCCACCGACGCCGTGCTGCACGACGGCTGGCTGGCCACCGGCGACCTCGGGCAGCTGGACGAGGACGGGTACCTCACGATCATCGGCCGCAAGAAGGAGATCCTGGTGACCTCCGGCGGCAAGACGATCTCGCCGGTACCGCTGGAGGAACGGGTGCGGGCGCACCCGCTGGTCGCCCAGTGCATCGTGATCGGCAACGACCGGCCGTACGTCGCCGCGCTGGTCACGCTGGACGCGGAGGCGGTGACGCACTGGCTGCAGATGCGCGGCAAGCCGTCCCTGCCGGCGACCGACCTGGTGCGCGACCCCGATCTGGAGACCGAGATCCGGCGGGCCGTGGTCGCCGCGAACACGCTCGTCTCGCAGGCCGAGTCGATCCGTACGTTCCGGATACTGGCCAGCCAGTTCAGCGAGGAGCACGGCCTGCTGACGCCGTCGCTCAAGCTGAAGCGAAAGGCGATCGAGACGGCGTACGAGGCCGAGGTGGCGGCGCTGTACGAGCGGTAACTCGGCGCCCCTCGAACGGCTGCACGAGTAAGCGGGATGGCCGCGAACGGCGGCCCCGGGGCGGATCGGGTGACGGCTCAGTCCGTCGGCGTGCGCGGGAATGCGTGCCGACGGATGATCGTTGAGCCTTCTAGAACCTGTACGCCGACCAAAGGACCGATTCGCTCGTGAGCAAGGTTCCCCACATCACCCTCAACAACGGCGTCACCATGCCGCAGCTCGGCTTCGGTGTCTGGCAGATCCCGGACGACGAGGCGTTCACCGCTGTCGGTCACGCCCTGGAGGCCGGATACCGCAGCATCGACACCGCCGCGATCTACGGCAACGAGGAGGGCACGGGGAAGGCCCTCGCCGCATCCGGCATCGCCCGTGACGAGCTGTTCGTGACGACGAAGCTGTGGAACACCGAGCAGGGTTACGACTCCACCCTGCGCGCGTTCGACGCTTCGCTCGCCAAGCTGGGCCTGGACTACGTCGACCTGTACCTGATCCACTGGCCGCTGCCGGCCCGTGACACCTACGTCGACACCTACAGGGCGTTCGAGAAGATCCAGGCGGACGGCCGCGCCAAGGCCATCGGCGTCTCCAACTTCCAGCCGCCGCACCTCCAGCGGCTGCTGAACGAGACCTCGGTCGTCCCCGCGGTCAACCAGATCGAGCTGCACCCCGAGCTCCAGCAGGCCGAGACCCGCGCCTTCCACGCCGAGCACGGCATCGCCACCGAGGCGTGGTCGCCGCTGGGCCAGGGCAAGGGCCTCCTGGAGAACGCCACGATCGGCACGATCGCCGAGAAGCACGGCAAGACCCCCGCCCAGGTCGTACTGCGCTGGCATCTCCAGCTCGGCAACGTCGTCATCCCCAAGTCCGCGACCCCGTCCCGGATCAAGGAGAACTTCGACGTCTTCGGCTTCGAGCTGGACGCCGACGACCTGAAGACGATCGCCGGCCTGAACGCCGACAAGCGCCTGGGCCCGGACCCGGCCACGTTCGACGTGGCCTGAGCCCGAATCCGCCTGAGCGGTTCGCGGGTTTTCCGCTACTGCGCCGCCGTTCGCCTTCGGGCGAGCGGCGGCGCCGTCGTGTCCGGCGCCGTCGTGTCCCTGGCTCCAGTGGCCGGCGCGCTGGAGCCGCACGCTCGCGGCTGCCCGGGGGAGCCGCGTGGTGTACCCGCAAGGACGTGCCGCATGCCCTTACGCCTCTTGTCACGCGCTGCCGATGCCGTCTAGACAGGGAACCGACGGGCCGGGCAACAGGCTTGCGGCGTGCAGTACCGGAGGAGTGAGTACGTGCGGGAGCGGAAGCAGGATGCGAGCGCTGCACAGCGGCAGGGAAGCGAGCTGCGCAGGCCCGCCGTGCTGCCGCCCGCCGAGGCCTCCCGGACGGCGACCGCTTTCGCCGGGCAGCTGCCGGGCGGACACTCCCCGGCGTCCGTCATGGCGCTGCAGCGTTCGGTCGGTAACGCCACGGTCGCCCATCTGCTGGAGGTACAGCGGCACGTTCACGGGGACGGGGCGTCCTGCGGTCATCACGAGGCCCCGGCGAAAGCCCCGGCGGAGGCCCCGGTGAAAGCCCCGGTGGAGGAGGATCAGGTGCAGCGCCGGATGGCCGCGCCGGAAGAGGCGCCCCCGCAGCGCCGGATGGCGGCGCACGACGTGCTGAGCCGTCCCGGCCGACCCCTGCCAGGGCCGGAACTCCACGACATGCAGGAGCGGTTCGGCGGCACCGACTTCAGCGACGTCCGCATTCACAACGACGCGGCCGCGAAGAAGTCGGCGCAGGAGATCGGGGCCCGCGCCTACACCTCCGGCAGCCACGTCGTGCTCGGTGAGGGCGGCGGCGACCGTCACACGCTCGCCCATGAACTCACGCATGTCGTCCAGCAGCGGCAGGGCCCCGTCTCGGGTACGGACAACGGCAACGGGCTGAAGGTCTCCGACCCGTCGGACCGGTATGAGGTCGCCGCCGAGGAGAACGCCCGGCGGGTCACGTCCGGGAGCGCCCCGGCCGCCGAGCAGACGGCCCAGCGGGCGGTGGCGGGCGCCGCGGAGCCCGCGCGCACCGACACAGTGCAACGCCGCAAACCGTCGGCCAACGCACCCACCGAGCACTACGCGGCCAAGGCGCAGGATCACCCCGAGTGGCCCGTATTCCAGAAGATGATGAAGGAGGGCGGCTTTCCGGCAGACGTGACCGAGAGCGCCTGGCAGCTTCTGCTGGGCGGGGTCGCCGAGCAGGAGAAGCTGAACCGGCAGTCAGCGGACGAGTCGATCGACTCCGCGGAGCGGCGCAAGCTCCGGGCTTCGAACACCTGGTACCGGGAGCTCGTCAACCTCGTGGGCGACCATCTGAAGATCACCACTCCCACCCTGGCACTCTGGTCGGGCGGCTTCGACGTGAGCGTCTACGCCCATGGAAAGGGCCACACCTCACTGGAGTTCAGCCGACTCGGCAAGATCATGGACCAGCTGGAGCTGCACGCCAACTGGAAGCTCCAGGCGCCCCTGTGGAATGTCCTCTCCACCGCGTTCGTCGAGCGCGCGACAGGCCCCGTCCACGTGTTCCTGCGGGCCTACAACCCCGACAGCGTCCTGATCGCGCAGGAGATCCCCCAACTGCGCATGATCCAGCGGCTCAATCCCGCCGTGACCCTCGTGTGGCATCCGCTCTACACCATGCCCGACGGAACGATCAAGGAGATCTCCGAGGACATGCAGCTCACCGGGAACGCGGAGTACCGGAGCCGCGACAAATGTGTGGGCGTGATGTACCACTACCTGATGCGTTTCCACGACGAGAGCAACAGCAAGGCGTCGATGGCGTACGGGGAAATGAACGAACTCCTCGCGAAGAATGTCAACCCGAAAGCGGATGCGGTGTAGGAGCACGTTCGGTGCCGCACTGGGCAGCATGACGCGCGACGCACACCTCGACGAGCACCTGGGGCGTGTTGAGTACGCGTACTCAGGCCCGTGGTCGGCAGGGCTGCGCATACTCGCGCCATGCAGATGGAATCACCGGGGTGCCCGGACTGCGGAACGCCTCTGGGGTCACCTCCGCCCGCCCGGTGCACCCGTTGCCGACTGCCCCTGACCGGGCCGGACGCCTTCGCGTTGTGGCAGGTCACAGATGAGTTGAGCGCGCTGGACGCACGCAGGCAGTGGCTGGTGCGGCGGCACGGCGAGTTGCTGGCCGCCTTGCGGGCGCGCCGGGACGCGCCTGCGCGAACGCCGGTGGCCGCATCCGCGGGAATGCCGGCGATCGCGCCCGTCGGCGGGGGCGGCGGCGGTACGGGCGGATCGGGGCGAGAGATCTCCGCGCCGTCCGCCCGTACCGCGTTGCTGATCGTCGGTGGCGTGCTGGTCGTCGTGGCCGCGCTGGTGTTCACCGTGGTGAGCTGGGGACGGCTGGGCATCGGCGGGCGGGCCGCCGTACTGCTCGCGCTGACCGCGTGCGCGCTGGCACTGCCCCGTCCGCTGCGGCGGCGGCAGCTCATGGCCACCGCCGAGGCGTCGGCCGCGGTGGGCCTCGCCCTGGTACTCCTTGACGGCTACGCGGCCCGGCAGGCCGGGCTCGCCGGTCTGGACCGCGTCGGCACGGCGGGCTACTGGGCGGTGCTCACCGCGCTGACGGCGGTGGGCGCGGCGGGCTACGGCTGGTGGCAGCGGCTCCGGCTCCCGCTGCCCGCGGGGTTCTTGATGGCACTGCTGCCCGGCCCCCTGACCGCCGCCGCGTTGGGCGGAACGGCCGAGGACTACGCGACCGCGATGATCGTCACGGCCGCGGTGGACTTCGCGGCCCTGTACGTACTCACGGCGCGCGCCGCCGCCGGGCATACCGGATTCCGCGACCGGCTGGGCGGCGAACGGGCTGCCACCATCCTGGCCACGGGGGCCCGTGCCGTCGGCGGCGGATGGGCGCTGCTGGGCGGGGCGCTCGCGGTGGTGTGCGCGATGGTTGCCCCATCGTCGGCCGAGGTGATGCGGGCCTGGGTGCCGCTGGGTCTGCTGGCGCTGCTGGGTACGGCGCTGTGCCGCGGCTTCCGCGCGCTGCCGTTCGCGCTGCGCTCCGGCGCCGAGGGTGTGGCCGTCGTGGCGTTGATCGTGGCCATCGGCGCCGGCTTGCGGTGCCTGATGCCCTCGGGGTGGGCCGCGGCCGGATACGCGGCACCGGCGGCGCTCATCGCGGTGTGGTCGGCGGCGTCCTGCGCACGGAGCGGCCGGTGGGCGAAGCCGGCCGAAGGTGAGGGACCGGCCGGAGGTGGGGAACCGGCCGGAGGTGAGGGATCGGCCGGAGGTGGGCGGCCTGCCGGAGGTGGGCGGCCGTTCGCAGCGCCGCCCGGAGCCGCGGCTGCGGTGGGAGAGCTGTTCGCCGCCTCAACTGCCCTGCTGCTGACCGGCGTTGCGGTGCTGCCGGAACTTGTACACGCCCTGCTCCTCCCCGCCGCCCACGGCGTGGCGCTCTGGTACGACGGTCACCCGGCACCGTGGAGCTGGCAGCTCGCGCCCGCGCCGCTGGTCGTGCTCTGGTTGTGCGCCGCCGTCCTGGCCGCCATGGCCGTACTGCGTGCCCGTGCCGTCGGCGACCGGCACACGGACCGGCTGGCGCGCGCCCTGCACAACGCCCAGGCACTGGCTGCCGTCCCCGCGCTGCTCCTGGTGCCGGTGGCGCTGGGGCTGCCGTACGGGTGGGTGCTGGCGGCCGCGACCGTGGCGTCCATGGCCGTGGTGGTGGACGTCGTGCGCCGGCCGGAGGCCGCACTCGTACCGCGGATTCTGGTGATGGCTGCCACCGGCACGCTCGCCCTGCTGTGGTCGTCGGCCGACCGGGCCGCCGTGCTCGCGGTATGGGGGACCTTCGCCGCGTCGGCCGGCGTCCTCGCCCACGTTCTTTCCGCGCCGACCGCCCGGCCCACCGTGCGCGCGACGGCGCGTGTCGCGGGTGCCTTCGCCGTCCTCGCCCTGGGGGTCGAGGCGGTCGCGTCCGGCGCCACCGCCGGCCTGCCCAGGCACGTCACCGCGTTCGCGGTACTCGCGGTGGCCCTGGCCTCCGCCGGTGCCGCGGCGGCCTGGCACCGCAGCCCCGGGCGCGATCAGGTCTCCACGGCCGTCGAGAGTACGGGCTATGCCCTTGCGGCAACCGCCCTCGCCCTGACCGTCCCCCACGCCGGCGCGCTGAGCCTCGCCCTCGCCGTGAGCGGGGTCGCGGGCCTGGCCATCGCGCTGCGCCCGGACCGCCGCCGCGCCGCACTCGCCGGAACTGCCCTGCTCATCGCGTCCTCCTGGGTGCGCCTCGCGCTGGCGGACATCACCGCCCCCGAGGCGTACACGCTCCCGGTCACGGCAGCCGCACTGGTCATCGGCCACCGCCGCCGCACGCGCACCCCGGGGACCGGCTCCTGGCCCGCCTACGGGGCGGGGCTGGGCGCAACGATGCTCCCCAGCCTCGCCGCCACGTGGACCGACGAGAACTGGGTACGCCCGCTGCTCCTGGGCGCGACCGCCCTGCTCCTCACCGTCATCGGGGTACGCGCACGCCTGCAGGCACCGCTCATCCTCGGTGGCGCCGTACTCGTACTGGTCGGGCTGCACGAACTCGCCCCCACCGCAGTCCAGGTGCTCGGCCTCGTCCCCCGCTGGGTCCCGCTGGCCGCCGCCGGCCTGCTCCTACTGCTCCTCGGGGCCACCTACGAAAAGCGGATCGCCGAGGCCCGACGCCTACGAGACACGGTGCGCAGCATGGAGTGAGCCTCCGAGATGGGCCTCCGGGAAGGGGCGGGTACGAGCCGGGCTGAAGGGAACAGGGTTCGCCCCCAGGGATGCAGATACGCTTTTCCGTTCGCAACTCACACATTCAGCGGAACCCAAATGCCCCACGCACATGGGTAGTTGACTATCGCCGCACTAGTTACTCCGCGTCGTTGAGCATCACCCCCAGGGGTGATCACCCAAGAAGCCCAGCTGCCACACAATGAATCCGGTCGCTCACTTGGAGTGACCGGTCAACTTCGTTGTGAAGGACGCTACATGCGCACAAAGAAGTTTCTGCTGCTCCTGGGGGCGACGAGCGCCGGGCTCGCCGCCATCGTGGGTGGCACCACAGCGGCCGATGCCGACGACGCGCCCAAGGTTCACGCGCCTTACGCACAGGCCGGCGCAGTGGTCAACGCTGACGGGACGGTCAGGAGATCCAAGGGGGTCGTGAGCGTCGAAAAGGTCAACCCGGGACGTTACTGCCTGAAGGTCGCGCCGGACGTTGACTTCGCGAAGAGCATCCCCGTGGCAACCACCGGCCCCGGCGCCAAGTGGAATGCCGACATCCGGGTCGCTTCGGGGCCGTCGGGGGTCTGTGGAAAGGACCCGCAGAAGCTCGGCGTATACACAGGAGTGAAGGGCGCCTACGCCGACCAGCCCTTCAACGTGATCGTTCCCTGACCGGAGCGACGACGGCTGCCGACCGCGAGCAGCCGTGGGACAGCTCGAACGGGCGCAACGACCACTCCCCTCAATTGCCGCCTTGACCTGATCTCCTGTCCGCATGGCAGTTCGCCTCCAAGCAGCAGCGCCCCGCCCCGGCAAGATCCGGGACGGGGCGCTTTCTGCGTCCTCAGTCGCGCGAGGCGCCGGCAGGCCACACCACGTCGACCGGTACGCCCATGCGCCGGGCGTACCCCACGACGTCCGCCGTCCCTCCGTAATCGCGCGCCGGTTTGCCATCCCACACGGCCACGAGCCGATCAACCAGGCCGACGAGGATTTCACTACCCGCCATGTGTGCCTGCTGTACTTCGGCGGCAAGCCGCTCACGGATCAGTCTTTCGACCAGGTCCGACAGCCCGCGATGCCCTGTGATTCCCAATTTCACGGCCGGTCTCTCCTCTCGCGCCTACCGGTACACGCCGTACAGCCGATCGTCGAACTCGCGCACCATCCGCGGCGGTGTGGCCAGTGTGAACGCACCGTCGAGGCGCCCTGATGACAGGTGCCCCGCCGCCATGTCCAGTAGTAACAACGCTCGTTGCTTGTCGTGGCCGTTCGACATGACGACAGCGGCCGCGTCCTGCGCAGCGGAGATCCACCTCGGCAGTCCAAGGCGCGCGCCACAGGACACGCGAGCGGCAGCGACCCCGGCGCGTACGCCGCCAGTGTGCGCCAACTCGGTTGCACGCCTCCTCCGTCCGAACTGTCGTACGATCGGCGGCAGTCAGAGTCGGGGAACCAGGGGGCACGATGTCGGGGCGGGGGAAGCGGTGGCTGATCGGTGTGTGGGGCGTGTTGGTGATTGGTGGGGGTGGAATGACGTTGTGGCTCAATGGCGGGGGCGGGACGGTGTCGCCTGAGCCGGAGTTCGGATGGTTTCCCATGGACTCCACGCCCGTGGGTTCCACGCCCACTCCGGACGGCGGGCCCTTCTCGCCCTGTCCCACCGTCGCCCCCGACTTCTCCCTCTCCCCCGCCGACGAAGCGAAGCTGGATGAATCGGGGAACGGGATACTGGCGCGCAGCTTTCTCGTGTGCGCGGACGGGTCTCGCGACGAATCCGGCGACTGACGCAACGTCACGTGGTCTTGGTCCTGTACGTCACTCCGCGCGTCCCGCGTGGACCGTGCGGGCCGTGAGGAGGAAGGCGTCGGGGCGGTGGGCGATGGCTGCCTCGTCCTCCGGGTCGGCGAGGCGGGCGAGTGTCGCGCGGTCCGCGTCGTCCAGTAGGTCGCCGTACTGTTCGGCGGCGCGGGAGAGCCGGGCCGCGACGTGGTCGCGCGCGGCGCCGTCCAGCGGTGCCGGCAGGTCGAGCAGGAAGCTGCGGCTGCCGGTGTCGGCGAGGCCCGCGTCCGCCAGCAGCGCGGGCCAGTCCTCGACGGTCTCCCGGTACCCCGGCAGCGCGGCCCGCATCCGCGCGAACCACTCCTCCTGCGCCGCGTCCAGCCTGGCCTGCAGCCCGGGCCTGCCGATACCGATGTCGCGCGGCAGTACCCGGTCGGGCAGCCCGCCCTCGGCCACCGCGAGCACACCGCCGGGCCGCAGCCGTCCGGCCAGCAGGGCCACCGCGGCCCGCTGGTCGCCGACGTGGTGCAGCACCTTGCTGGTCCAGATGAGGTCGGCCGTGCCCAACTCCGTGATGCCGGTGGGCAGTTCCGCTTCGTGGGTGACGACCCGGTCGCCGAGGCCGAGACGGGCGGCGCGGTCCCGGGCGCGGGCCAGCAGTGCCGGCGTCGGGTCCACCGCCACCACCTCGGCGTGCGGGAAGGCCTGCGCCAGCAGGCAGGTGACGACGCCGGGGCCGGAGCCGACGTCCCAGACGCGGCGTACGGACGCCTCCCCCGCGGCCCGTTCCTCGGCCCCGCCGAGCAGCGTGCGCAGCCAGTCGGTGACCTGTTCGTACAGGGGCGTGGCGAGTTCGGCCTCGCGCTCCAGCACCGGAGCCAGGTCTCCCCAGTCGGGGTGGGTGGTGTCGTGTCCATGCCCATCGGAGTGGGAGTGAGGGCCGGAGTGCGCGTGCGGATGTGGTTGCCTATCGCTCATGGGGCGAGCCTCCGTGGCCTCCGTGGTCTCCGTTGCAATGCGCCGTTCACGCCAAGTCCGTCACCGTCACCGTGACGGTGAGCGTCGCGATGCCGTGCTGGTCCGGGCCCTCCGGGGCGAACGCTCGCTGGACCGCGGCCGTCACGTCCGTGCGTACCGCGCGGACCACGTCCAGCGCGCGATGGCCGCGGCGGACGGCGAGGTGGATCCGTAGTCGCCACAGGCCCGGTGCGTCGCCCGGTTCCGCGCGTACGCCCGTGACGCGCGGCCCGTTGGTGGGGGCGAGCAGCGGGACCGCGCCGCGGACCAGGTCGCCGAGGCCGGGGCGGAGGTATGCGACCCCCGACGTGGCCCGGGCGGCCTCGGCCGCGGTCCGCTGCAGCAGTGCTCGCAGCTCGCGTTCCGTCCTGCCGGGACCCTCGGCCCCATGTGCACCGCTCATGCCGGGGCCCTCGGCCCCATGTGCGCCGCTCATGCCGGCTCCTCCCCCGCGTCCGCGTCGATGAGGTCCACTACCGTGACGTCGACCGCGGAGACGGACATGCCGACCACCTCGTCCGCCGCCGCGAGCACCCGTTCCCGGATCCGCTCCGCCAGTTCCGGCAGCGGCCACTCCAGGCCCGCCGCGACCTCCATGTTCACCGTCGCCGGCCCGTCGGGCGCCTGCAGGGTGACCTTGCAGCTGCCCGCGAACACCGCGGGCAGCGCCTCGGCCGCCGCGCGGAACGCTTTCGCGGCCGCCGCCTCGGTGATCCAGGCGTCGTCCGCCGGCTCGCCCAGCGGCAGCGTGCGGCCGGGCCGCAGGTCGGTCCTGACCAGGTCCATCACCCGCGCCGTGATCCGTTCGGCGGCCGCCGCGTCCGCCGCCTCGGCCGCCTCGTCCGCGTCGCCGCCCCGGGCCCGGCGTACGTAGTCGTCCAGTACTCCGAGCTCCGCCACCGCTTCCTGGCAGTGCGGGCAGCCGGCGGTGTGCGGGTCGTCCGGCGTCTCCTCCGCGGCCTCCCAGACCTCCGAGAGCGTGCGGCCGCAGGGCAGTGCCGGATCCTCGCCCTCGTACGCGTCTCCTACCGCCATGAGCTCATCGCCTCCGTCAGATAGCGGCGTGCCCGGAAAACCCTGGCGCGCACCGCCTGGTGCGTGCTGCCGACGATCTCGGCGATCTCGTCGTAGGGCAGCCCCTGCAGTTCGCGCAGGACCCAGCAGGCGCGCTGTTCGGGGGTGAGCCCCTGCATGGCGTCGGTCAGGGCGCGCACCGCCGCCTGCGACTCGGCCGCGCGGACCGGTGACGAGGCGTGTTCGGGCGCGGGCGGTTCGGGGACCGAGCCGAGGTCCTGGGTGGGGCGGCGGGCCCGCAGGATGTTCAGGCAGCGGTTGGTGACGATGCGGTACATCCAGGTCGAGAAGGAAGCATCGCCGCGGAATTCCGGGATGCGGCGCCAGGCGTTGACGAATGCGTCCTGCACCGCGTCCTCCGCGTCCGTCCTGCTGCCCAGGAGCCGGGTCGCCAGGCGCAGCAGCGGCGGGCCGTGCCGTCGTACGAGCACCTCGAACGCCCCCTCGTCCCCCTCTCCGGCCCGTACGGCCAGGAGGGCATCGCCGGGTTCGGGCACCCGTCCGCTCCTCTCGGTCGGCACCGCGGAACATGCGTGCCAGGCATCACTGCCCCGGTACCCATTGGGGCACGCTCCGGTCCCGATGTCCCGGTACGGCACGCGCAAAGCGCGATGGTTTTCCCGTTTTCCGATCATTCGCCGGGCACGGTGGACAAGGGGCCGGTACGGAAGAGGCCGCGGAACGGGGCAGGATGGGGCGCGGGCCGCAAGCGGAACGGTCCGTACGGAAAGGAAGACCAGCACGATGGAGGTCGGCGATGAGCGCCGGGTACCGGGACAGCAGACACCGGAGCGGGCCGGGCCGGTGCGGGGAGCGGTACAGGATGTCGTGCGCTCGCTGCCGGACTGGCGGCAGTGGCGGACCGCGCTGTGCCGTACGCCGCTGTCCGTGTGGCGCGACGACCTGACGGACTGGGCGGCCAGCCTGACGTACTACTCGGTGCTGGCGCTGCTGCCCGCCATGATCGTCACGGTGTCGCTGATCGGGCTGGCGGACCCGCCCGCCACCGGGCAGCTGATCGCGCACATCAGCGCGCTCGCCCCGGCGCAGTCCAGCGGCACGCTGCACCACGCGCTGATCTCCATGTCCCACCAGCGCACCGCCGCCTGGCTGGTGGTGGGCGGCGCGACGGTCAGCGCGGTGTGGTCCTCGTGCAGCTATCTCGCGGTGTTCCGGCGGGCGCTGCACGCCATGCACCGGGTCAAGGACGACCGGCCGCCGTGGCGCAAGGCGCCGCGCATCCTCGGTACGGCTCTGGTGCTGCTCGCCTCACTCATCGGCAGCGCGGTGGCCCTGCTGGCCAGCGGGCCGCTGGCGCGCGCGATGGGGCGCGCCGTGGGGCTGGGCCGGGCCGCCGAGGTGACCTGGAGCGTGGTCAAGTGGCCGCTGCTGCTGTGCCTGGTGACCGTGCTGGTACTGGTGCTGTTCCGCTCGGGGCCGCCGGCCTCGCGCGGGGTGCGGCGCGGGGTGCCCGGCGGTGTCCTCGCGGTCCTGCTGTGGCTGGTCTCCTCGGCGGGCTTCGCGCTGTACGCGTCGTACGTCGGCACCTTCAACCGGCTGTACGGGTCGCTCGCGGGCCCGGTGGTCTTCCTGATCTGGCTGTGGTTCTCCCACCTGTCCCTGCTGACCGGCGCGCAGTTCAACGCGGAGCTGACGCGGGCGGCGGGGCCGCGCGCCGGGCGGGGGCGGGTCAGCGGGCCCCGTGGCCCGCTGCGACGTCTTCGATCCGCCGTGCGAGGGCGAAGTCCTTCTCGGTGACGCGGCCGCCGGCGCTGTGCGTGTTCACCGCGATGGTCAGCTTGTTGTAGCCCAGCGTCTGTTCGGAGTGGTGGCCCAGCTCCTCCTGGATCTGGGCCACGTGGATGACCATCGCGGCCGCCGGGAGGTGGCTGTCGAAGCTGTACGTACGGGTCAGCTTGTCGTCGGCGACCGTCCAGCCGGGCAGCTCCGCCAGCCGGTCCTCGAGCTCCTTGTCGGTGAGCGGATCCACCTGACTGTCCATGTCGCCGCCTCTCAGCCATCGCCTACGGAGCTGGATTCCAGCATTTCCCCCAGCCTCGCACGCCGAACCCGCTTTCGCGCCAATGTGCGGACGGGCGCGCCGCGGGGGTTACTGGTGCGCGGCGGCCACCAGCGTGGCCACGCGGTCGATCGCGAACGCGTAGCCCTGGACGCCGCAGCCCGCGATGACGCCGTCGGCGCGGTGCGAGACGTAGGAGTGGTGCCGGAACTCCTCGCGGTGGTGGATGTTGGAGATGTGCACCTCCAGGACCGGCATCCCGTCGCAGGCGTTGAGCGCGTCGAGGATCGCGACGGAGGTGTGGGAGTACGCGGCCGGGTTGATCACGATGCCCGCGTGGCTGAGCCGGGCCTCGTGGATCCAGTCGACGAGCTGCCCCTCGTGGTTCGACTGCCTGCAGTCGACCGTGCCGCCGTGTACGGCCGCCGCCTTGGCGCACAGCGCCTCGACGTCGGCGAGGGTGTCGGAGCCGTAGATCTCCGGCTGCCGCTGGCCGAGGAGGTTCAGGTTCGGGCCGTTGAGGACGAGGATCGGGGCGGTGGCGAGGCTACGACGGGGCATGGTGCGCTCAACTCTCCTGGCGACGGGATGCTGTCAGGGCTGCAGTATCCCCTCTGACGTCTCCCCGGCCGCCGCGGGGCCCTCGGCCGCCTGGAGGCCCTCCGCCGACTCCCGCTCGCGTACCGTCCGCCGCGCCCGCATCCACGCGTACACCAGGATGCCCGCGAAGAGGAACAGGACGCCCTGGTAGATCGCCGCGTATCCGGCGCCCGCCACCAGCCAGAAGGTGAAGCCGAAGGCGGCCAGCGCGAGGACCAGGTCGCGGGCGAAGCGGCCGGGGCGCACCTCGTCGCGGCGCCCGGTGAGCAGGAAGTACACCTGCGCGCCGGCGGCCAGCAGGTACGGCACGGTGGCCGAGAACGTCGTGATCAGGACCAGGATCTCGAAGACGCCGCCGGCGCCGGAGACGTAGTTGATCACGGTGAGGGCCGTGGCCAGGATCGTCGAGGCCAGTACGCCGACGGTCGGCACGCCGCGCCGCTTCTTCTGGAACGCGGCCGGGAACAGGCCGTCCTGGGCGGCGGCGTACGGGGACTGCGCGCTCATCAGCGTCCAGCCGTTCAGCGCGCCGACGATCGAGATGACGGCGGCCGCGGCGATCAGCGTGCCGCCCCAGGTGCCGCCGAACATCGCGTTCATCGCGTCGGAGAACGGGGCCTGGGACTTCACCAGCTGGTCGTGCGGGACGGTGCCGAAGACCGAGACGGTGCCGAGGAGGTAGACGACGGCCGCGCCGATGACGCCGAGGACCGTGGCCCGGCCGACGTTGCGCTGCGGGTCGCGCACCTCGCCCGCGCTCATCGCGGCGGACTCCACGCCGACGTAGCTGTACAGCAGGATCGCGGCGGCGGCCGAGAGACCGCCGAGCGAGCTGCCGCTGCCCGCGTGGAAGGAGCCGAGGTTGTGCGGGTCGAAGAAGAAGAGGCCCGCGATCGCGATGAAGAGGAGCGGCAGGAACTTGAGGACCGTGGAGACCAGCTGCACGGCGCCGACGTAGCGGGTGCCGGCGAAGTTCGAGATCGCCGGGAGCCAGAGGGCGATCAGCGCGACGGCCAGGTCCATGCCCTTGGAGGCGTGGCCGGGGAAGAGCACGTGGACGTAGCCGACGGCGGCCACGGCGAGCGCCGCGTTGCTGACCCAGGTCATGGTCCAGTACGACCAGGCGGAGAGGAAGCCGGCGAAGTCGCCGAACGCCTCGCGCGCGTAGACGTACGGCCCTCCGGTGTCCGGATGGCGCTGGGCGAGCCGCCCGAAGACCAGCGCGAGCGCGAGGGCGCCCACGGTCAGGACGCCGAAGGCGACGAGGCTGACGGTGCCGTAGGGGGCGACCGAGGCGGGGAGCAGGAAGATCCCGCCGCCGATGATGTTGCCCATCACCAGGGCGGTGGCGGTCCCCAGACCGAAGCGGCGGGTGTGCCGGTCGTGCATGGCGGGTGGTGGCTCTCTCTTGTGCGCTGCGCCCGAGGTCGCCGGGCTCCGTGCGTACCGGGGTCACCGGCACGCGCCGCGCCCGGCCGGGTGGCTGCGGGCGCCCCACCATGGTCCGCGACCCCGGAGGCCGCCTCCAAATCAGCGCCGTTTGTCCTGCGTGGCGCCGTCACCGGACGAAAAAGCTTCGGGCCCGACACCCCCCGGCCGGATTTCGTCCGTACTGGGTCGGGGCGCGGCGGCGGTCGATGCTTCCTCCGTACTGGGGCGGGGCTCGGGGCCCACCGGTACGCCCGGTCCGCCGCCCTCCCCCAGCCACCGCCGGAACACCTGGTGTATCCGCTCGGCGCCGACCAGTTCCGTGCCCTCGGCCGCCGGTGGCGTGAGGTCTTCGGGCCAGAGCAGGAACGGGTGGGACTGCCGGCCGCCGAGGCCACCGTGCGAGCCGATCTGCTCCTCGAAGGCGTGCACCTCGCCCGTCTCCGGGTCGCACGAGGAATTGATCATGATGTCGGCGACGTGCGGGAAGCCGTCGGTACGGCGTACCGCGTCCGCCGCGCCCGGCCCGAACGGCGCCAGCGGGTCCTCGCCGACGACCCGACCGGTATCGAGGTGGTGCGCGCCCCCGCGCGGCCCGAGCACGACCGCGCCGTGCTCCTCGGACCGTACGAGCAGGAAGCCGATGCCCGGATGCTCGGCAAGCGTGCTCAGCAGCGCCGGATTGCGGCGGTCGATCTGCTCGCGGGTCGCCCGGCCCGGTATCGAGGGCAGGGACACCAGGCCGAGGTTCCCGGAGGCCAGCACGATCGGCTCGGCGGCCCGGCGGGCGCGCCGGGTGGTCTCCTCCGGCTCCTCCTCGGGGCGGCGCAGCGCGGCGCGCGCGGTGTTCCGGGCCTCGGCGCCGGTGGGGCTGGAGCGGCGCGCCCGCCGCGACACCGGCAGCCCGCAGCCGGCCCGCACCAGGTCCTCCAGCGTCAGCCCGTACCGCCCGGCGAACGTCTCGCCCGGGCTCTGCCCGTGATCGGAGAGGAGCACGATCCGGTACGGGCGCGGCGCGTGCGGGGCGATCTTGGCGATCAGCGCGAGCGACCGGTCCAGCCGCCGCAGCACCAGCCGCGCGTCCCGGCTCTCCGGCCCGGAGTGGTGCGCGACCTCGTCGTACGCGACCAGGTCGGCGTAGATCGCGGTCCGCCCCACGAGCATGTCGCCGATCACCGCGGCGACCACCACATCCCGCTCGACGACCGTCGCGAAGGCCCGTACGAAGGGGTAGAGGCCGCCGCGCTTGACCCGCGGCCCGTCCTCCCGGAAGCGCGCCCGCAGCGACTGCCCGATCTCCCGGCACACCTCGACCACGAAGGAGGCGGCGGTGCGGGTGGCGTTCGCCGGGTCGGAGAAGTACGCGAAGTAGCCCGCCCGGGAGCGGTTGTACCGGCCCCGGCGGGCGGCCACCGAGAGCACCAGCGCGAGCTGCTCCGCACCGCCACTGAAGAGGTTGCCGCGGCTCGCGCCGTCCACGGCCAGCAGCCCGCCGCTGCCGGTCCTGGCCATCGCGCGGCGCTGCAGCTCGGCGGCGCTGGTCGGCCGGTTGCTGACGATGACCTCGCCGGTCTCCTTCTCGTACCAACGGAAGGCGGGCAGGTCGTGGTTGGTGCCGTGCAGGATGCCGAGCTGGCTGGCGCCGGTCTGGCTGGACCAGTCGGTGCGCCAGGGGGTGAGCGTGTGGGTCGCACCGGCCCAGCCCGCGACCGTGGGCATGAGCGGGTCGGGGCCCGCGAGCGCGTCCACGAGCACGTCGTGCCCGACCCCGTCGAGCTGGAGGAAGACCGTGCCGGGCGGGGCGCCCGCCGGGTCCTGCACCACCGAGGCGCGCCGCCGGAGGGCCAGCCGGGCCAGCCGCCTTCGATACGCGTCGTCGTCCCCCACCGCGAGCGCCGCACCGGTGGCGGAGGAGACCGCCGACATCACGGCGGCGACCACCACGGCCGTCTCCGGGGAGGCCGCGCCGCGCCCGTCGGGGATCAGCCAGAGCGCGACCAGCAGCAGCGAGCCGTTGAGCGCGAAGACCAGCAGGCCGAGTACGAGCGCGGGCACGAGCAGCAGGGCGCGTACGAGCAGCGGCCACACCAGCGCGCCGAGCAGGCCGAAGGCGCCGGCGCCGAGCGCCGCGGTCACCGCGGTCCGAGTGGCGCTGTCGCCGTCCGCCGACTGCAGCCGGAAATCGGGCAGCGCACCGGCCAGCACGAGCATGGCGACGGTCGAGACCGCCCAGACCGCGATCACTCGCAGCAGGGCACGGCCCGCGCTCCGCCATCGGGGTCGCCGCACTCCGCCTCACCTTTCCTCACGCATGTCCGGTACGTGTCACCGGTACGCGCCTCAGCGTGCCACACGCGCCGGAACGGACCGGACCGCGATGGACGACGCATGGCAGGGGTAGGTGGTGGGCGGGAAACAGCTTCCCGCGCGGTGGCGCGGTAGCCGGATTTGGCAGGATGAAGCGTGATCACTTTGCACACGCAGCGGCTCACGTTACGCCGCTGGCTCCCCGGAGACCTTCAGCCGATGGCGGCCGTGAACGCCGACCCCGAAGTGATGCGCTGGATCGGGAGCGGCGCGACCCGCAGCCTGACGCAGACCGCCTCCGGGATCTCCTCCTGGGAACAGGAGTGGGACATCGAGGGCTTCGGCCTGTTCGCGGTGGAGCTGCGCGACTCCCGCGAGCTGGCGGGCTTCGTCGGACTGTCCGTGCCGCACTTCCTGCCGGAGGTGCTGCCCGCCGTGGAGATCGGCTGGCGGCTGGGCCGGCCGTACTGGGGCCGGGGCATCGCCACGGAGGCAGCACGCGCCGCGCTGGACTACGGGTTCCGCGAACGGGGCCTGGAGCGGATCATCAGCATCGCGCAGCGCGGCAACGACGCCTCCGAACGGATCATGCGCAAGCTCGGTATGCGGCTGGACCGCGAGACGGTGGACCCGACGTGCGGCCGGACGGTCCGGGTGTACGTCATCGACGCGCCCGGTTCCGACGTCGGCCGGCGTTAGCGGCCGATCCGCGCCCACACCGTCTTGCCGATCTGCCGGTCCCGCACGCCCCAGGCGACGGCCAGCGCCGCGACGAGCACGAGCCCGCGGCCGGTCTCCGCGTCCTCGGTGGGCCCCCGGAGCGCGGGCCGGGCGTCGCCCGCGTCCGCCACCTCCACGGTGATCTCCTTCTCGCCGTCCAGCCCGATGCGGACCTCGAAGAGCCGCCCGGGTACGCGGCCGTGCCGGACCGCGTTCGCGGCGAGTTCGGACACGACGAGAACGACGGTGTCGGCCGTGTCCGGCGCGACGCCGTGCGCGAGCAGCGCGGTCCGTACGGCCCGCCGGGCCCTGCCCACGGACTGGGGGACGGAAGTGAACCGCTGCCGCCAGGGGTGACTTTCTGCGTTCATGGGTCCACTGTCAGTGGCGGTGGCTACGCTCGGTAGTGGTTGCACGTGGACCGTTGACCGACCGTTGAACCACGTTGAGGGGGGCTGCAATGGCGCAGCCGAAGAAGAAGGCCGGCCTGAGCCCGGCGCAGCAGTACTTGGCGGAGGTACTGCGCCTCCTGCGCACGGCCCGCGGCCTGTCGCAGAGGCGCTGGCGAAGGCACGGATGGAGCGCCGGGCGCTCCTCGACCGCAAACCGGTGTGCTGCATCAGCGTCATCCATGAGGAGGCCGCGCTGCGGCGGCGGCTCGGCGGCCTGGACGTCATGCGGCGCCAGTACGAGCACCTCATCGAGTGCGCTCAGCGGCCCAACGTCGTACTCCAGGTGATGCCGATGAGCCAGGGCGAGCATGCGGGGCTCTACGGCCCCATGACCGTGATCGAGACTCCGGAACAGACGACCCTGGCCTACCTAGAAGGCAACGGGCATAGCACTCTGGTATCGCGACCAGAAGAAGTCGGAGTGCTGGCGCGCCGCTATGCCATGATCGGGCGCCAGGCCCTCCGGCCGGAGGAATCGACAAAGCTGATCAAACAGTTGAGGGATGAGCTATGAGCGATCTGAAGTGGTTCAAGAGCAGCTACAGCGACGCGAGCGGCGGCGAGTGCGTTGAGGTCGCCGTGGCCCCCAGCCGCCCCGCCACCGTCCACATCCGGGACTCCAAGGCCCCCGAGGGCCCCACCCTCGACGTGTGCCCGGACGCGTTTGCCGCGTTCATAGCCTTCGCGGCTCGGGCGTAGGCTCGATGGGCGGGGCATACGCGGCGTACGGAGGTCATCGGTGTCGGTGGAGATCACGTGGTGGGGACATGCCACCGCGACGGTCGAGGACTCCGGGACCCGGCTGCTGACCGACCCGCTGTTCGTGCGGCGCCTGGCGCATCTGCGGCGACGGCGCGGGGCCGTCCCCGACGGCCGCGCCACCGTGGCGGATGCGGTACTGATCTCGCATCTGCACGCTGACCACCTCCACCCGCCCTCGCTCGCGCGCCTCGCGCCCGGTACGCGGCTGATCGTGCCGCCCGGCGCGCCCCGGGCACTGCCCGGGCTGCGCCGGACCGCGGCCGCACACGACCTGCCCGTGACGGAGCTCGGCCCGGGCGAGGAGACCAAGGTCGGCCCGCTCACCGTACGGGCGGTCACCGCCGCGCACGACGGGCGGCGGCTGCCGTACGGTCCGCACCGCGTGCCGGCGCTCGGCTATGTGATCCGGGGCACGGCGACGACGTACTTCGCGGGTGACACCGGGTTGTTCGACGGGATGGCGGACGAGGTCGGGCCGTGCGACGTGGCGCTGCTGCCGGTGGGCGGCTGGGGTCCGTTCCTCGGGCACGGGCATCTGGACGCGCGCCGTGCGGCGGTCGCGGCGGCCCGGCTCGCGCCGCGCGACGCGGTGCCGGTGCACTACGGCACGTACTGGCCGATCGGCATGGACGCCGTGCGGCCGCACGAATTCCACGCGCCGGGGCAGGAGTTCGTACGGCAGTCGGCGCTGGTGGCGCCCGAGGTGACCGTGCACCGGCTGGAGCACGGGGCCACCGTGCGGCTGGCGGCGGGCCGGTGAGCGCTTCCTGGACGCTGGCCCTGGCCACCGTGGTCCCGCCGGAGTCCACGCAGCAGGCTGCCGGTTACCCGTCGCTCTTCGTGCTGGTGGTGCTCGGCTCGCTGGTGCCGGTGGTGCCGACCGGGGCGCTGGTCAGTTCGGCGGCCGCCGTGGCCTTCCACCACACCTCGCCGTTCGCGCTGCTGCTGGTCTTCCTCGTCGCGTCGGCCGCCGCGTTCCTCGGCGACATGGGGCTGTACTGGCTGGGCGCGCGCGGGGTGCGGTCGAAGAACGGCTCGCGGTGGCTGGAGCGGCTGCGCGACCGGTCGGCGCCGGAGCGGCTGGCGCAGGCCCGGACGCGGCTGGACGAGCACGGCGTGCTGGTGCTCGTGCTCTCCCGGCTGGTGCCGGCCGGGCGCATCCCGATCATGCTGGCGTGCCTGCTGGCGAAGCTGCCGGTCCGCTGGTTCGCCCGCGGCGACCTGCCGGCCTGCCTGGCCTGGGCGGCGACGTACCAGCTCATCGGCATACTGGGCGGCTCGCTCTTCAGCAAGCCGTGGCAGGGCGTGGTCGCGGCGGTGGGCCTGACGGTCGTGCTCAGCGCGGCCCCGGCGGCCTGGCGCCGCGTCCGCCACCTCCGCCGCCCGCACGATCACTCGATCTGACGTACGTCCTCACGTAGCCCTTGACGCACCCGACCACCGGGCACGCACTCGACCAGCGGGCTGACGGGCCGTCAGCCCTCCGTCCCCCTCGCTGTTCCCAACGCTTCGCCCAGGGCCGCGAGTTCCTCCGCCACTCCGGGGATTTCCAGCGGGTCGGGGGCGGCCAGCAGGCGTCTGCGGCGGTCGGGGTCCGGGTCGAACAGGGCCTCCGTGCTGAGGCGGACGCGCAGGGCCTTGGGATCGTCGCCGAAGCGGTGGCCGCCGCGGGCGGCCCAGCGGGCCAGTGCCCGTTCCAGCGCGGCCGGTCCCGTGACGCCGCGGGCGGCGAAGGCGGGGCGGAGCGGTTCGAGGTCGGCGTAGAGGTGGCTGCCGGCGTGCGGCGGGCGGCAGACCGCACCGGCGGCGGTGAGCGTCTCCTGCAGCCCGGCGGCGAGCCGGCCGTGCAGCCGGGCCGCGGCGGCGATCCGCTCCCGTACGGTGGCGGGCTCGCCCAGCGCGTGGCCGACGGCGGCGGCGAGCGGCCCCGGCAGCGGGGTGGCGAGGCCGGTCAGCGCATCGAGCGCGGCGGCGCGCAGCACCTCGCCCGGGTCGGTGGCGGGGAAGCGGGCGAGCGCGGCGGGCCAGGAGGCCGGTACGAGCGTGGCCCGCAGGTCGGCGAGGACGACGACGTTGCCGGGCAGCATCTCGGCGGGGCTCAGTACGACCGTGTCGTGCGGGTCGTGCAGCAGGTCGCGGCGAGTCTCGTCGCTGATGATCCACAGCCCCTCGTCGGCCGCCACCTCGCACACCTCGTGCAGCAGCTCGGGCGGCGGGCAAGTGCCGGTGGGGTCGTCGGCGACGGACACCAGCAGCACCCGCGGGTCGCCGCCGGTGTCCCGGGCGCGGCGCACGGCCTCCAGGAGGGTGAACGGGTCCGGCAGGCCGCCGGACTCGGCCGGTACCGGCGCCGGGTGCACGGTGCGGCCCAGCAGCCGGGCCTGCGGGGCGTACCACGCGGCGCACGGGCGGGGCAGTACGACGTCGCCGCCGGTCGCGGCGAGCAGCGCGAGCAGCAGGGCGGGGGCGCCGGGCCCGGCCAGCACGCGTTCGGCGGCGGTCCCCAGGCCGCGGCGCTCGAAGTAGCCGCAGGCGACGGCGCGCAGGGGCAGGCCGCCGCCGGGCGGTTCGGGGTCAGTGCGGTCGGCCGCCGCGGCGAGGTGCGCGGCCAGCTCCGGGAGGATGGGCAGCCCCATGGGCGGGTCCGGATCCGGGTGCGGCTCCAGGGCGCTCGGCTGCATCCGTACCTCCACTCTCCACGGCAGGTGGTCGGGGCCCGCGCGGCGACGGGCCCCGACCACCCTTGCAGATCACGGAGGTGCCGCGCGCGGCGACACGTCACCGCTCGGCGCCGCGGGCCTCCCGGGCGCGTCCGCCGTTCTCCTCACGGGCGCGTCCGCCGTTCTCGTCGCGCAGGCCGCGCAGCTCCCGCTCCAGGCCGCGGCCGCGGGTCTCGACGACGGCGGCGGCGAGGTCGTGGAGCTTGCGGTTGGTGTGCTGGGAGAGCCGGCGCAGCATGCCGAACGCCTCGTCGGCGTCGCAGCCCAGTACGTACATCATGATTCCGCACGCCTGGTCGACGACCGGGCGTGAGCGGAGCGCGGCGTCCAGCCGGCCGACCTCCGCCAGCGCCCGGCGGTAGTTCCGGTCGCGGGCCAGGCCGGTGGCGGCGAGGTCGCCGAGCGCGGCGGCCGCGCAGTCGCCGGGGTCCGCGGTGAGTCCGGGGCGGAAGCTGTAGACGGTGACGGTGACCGCCAGTCCGTCGCGCAGGTACGGCAGCGTCGTACTGGAGCGTACGCCGGCCTCCAGCGCCTCGGTGCGGTAAGCGGGCCACCGGTCGTCGTGCAACAGGTCGTCGGAGGTGACGGGGTGTCCGGAGGCCAGGGCGGCCTGGATGGGCCCTTCGCCGGACTCCCACTGGACGCTGACCAGTGAGGTCAGGTCGGGATGGGTGACGGCGGCGGGCGGGTCGGCGGCCGCTTCGCCGGTGGTGACGGTGGCGGTGGCGCCGCAGCTGTCCGGGGTGCACCGCGCGGCCACGTCCGCGAGGTTCACCAGGCTCCGGGCGGACGAGCCCCGCGCGTCGCCGGGTTCGTCCACCGGGCAGAGGGTGTGGGTCGCCATTGCTTGTCAGTCCCTCGGTCCTTGTCGGTCCTCGGTCGGTGCCCCCGGGCCGGCGGTGCGGCAGTGCAGTTCAGCAGAGGCTGTGCCGCGGCCGGCCCGCATATGTCGGAGGCCCGGCCCGTAGGGAGTCGGATGCCCGGCGGGCGGGCGCGGAAAACGCCGGTATCCCGTCGTTCGGGAGGCGGTTTCCCGGGACCGGCCCGCACGTCCCGTCCCGCACAGAACGACCTCCGTTCATTGCGGTATGACCTCTGCTCTTTCCGGACGTCATGGGGCTCTTCCGGACGTGATGGCTTCCGGGCGGAGCCGGTAGCGGCGGGTCCGGATACGGTGTGGGCATGGCCGGGGTAGAGCAGTCAGCGGGCGGAGATCTCGCGGATTTCCGCAAGCGCGTGGAGGAGTTGCGGAGCGCGCGGGCGCTGCCGTCGCAGGAGCAGCAGCCGATGCTGGACGCTGCCCTTTTCGAGTTGCAGCACGTCGTCGACGTGCTGCTGCCGCGGTACGAGGGGCTGGCGGTGGCCGGCCGCAACAACGGCTCGCGGGCGGGGACGGAGGAGCAGCAGCTGCTGCGGGCGCTGTTCCAGCGGACGCCCTGCGTGGTCGCGCTGCTGGATCCGGACACCGTCGTGCGGCGGCTGAACTTCGCCGGGACGATCCTCTTCGGGATGCGCGCGGGGTACGCGACGGGGCGGCCGCTCACCGGCTCGCTGGCCCCCGAGGTGCGCGCGGCCTTCCGGTCCCAGGTCGCCGCCGTGGCCCGTAACGAAGGCGATCGCAGCATGATCGTCCGGCTGCTCCGCACGCCCGACGGGCCCGGCGAGCCGCTGCGCGTGACGATGACGGCGCTGCGCCCGCCGCAGGAGCCGGGCACGGCCGTGCTCACGGTCTTCCACACCGGGCGCGGCGCGTTCCCTTCGCACGAAATACCATCAATTAACGGGATATGGCTCGGCGATGAACAGCAGGGGGACAGCGGGGAGGGGCAGCGCGCGCACCTCGCGGAGGTGAAGCAGGGCGCCGAGCTGATGGACCTCCTCGACGACACGACCACCGCGCTGCTGTCCGGGCCGCCGGTGGGTCCGGCGCCGGACCCGGGCCTTCCCCCGGCGGCGGTGGAGCGGGCCGTGCGGGAGCTGACCGGCCGGTTCGCCGACTGGGTGGTACTGGACGAGACGGTGCCGGCGGAGGGGAACGGGCCGGACGGGCCCGGCGCCCTGCGCCGCACCCTGGTACTCGGCCCGGACGACAGCGAGGACCTCACCGCGGCGCTCACCGGGCAGGACCCGGCGCGGTGTCCGCTCGTCGAGGACGCGGCCCGCACCGGCGGCTCCTCCCTCCAGGTGCGGCCCGACGACGTGGCGGACTTCGGGCACGACGCACAGGGCGCGCCGCTGCTGGTACGCGCCTCGGTCACCTCCCTGTTGTGCGTGCCGCTGCGGGAAGCGGGCGGCCCCGTACGGGGTGTGCTCACGCTCTTCCGTACGGGGGCCCGCCGGGCCTTCAGCCTCGCGGAGGCCGGTGTCGTGGACCGGGTGTCGCGACACCTGGCACTGGCGCTGCGCGACACCCGGCCGTGAGCACGGCGCCCGTCCTGTGAGAGCAGGTGAGAACGGTACGGGCGCCGGTCCCGGCGTCAGGCGTCAGGCGTCAGGTGGCCGCGTACTCCTCCGGGCGGCCGCCGACCTGGTCGGCGAGGCGGCGGCAGGTCCGGCTGATGATCCGCGAGACGTGCATCTGGGAGATGCCGAGCCGGTCGGCGATCCGGCTCTGCGTCATGTCGCAGAAGAACCGCATGTAGAGGATCTCCCGCTCGCGCTCCGGCAGATTGCGCAGCTTGGGCTTGACCGACTCCCGGTCCAGCACGAGGTCGAAGCCGGACTCGGGGGCGCCGAGCGTGTCGGCGAGCGAGTAACCGTCGTCGGCGCCCGGCAGTTCGGCGTCCAGGGACAGCGTCGTAAAGCTCTCCAGCGCCTGGCTGCCGAGCAGCACCTCTTCCAGCGACATGCCGGTGTGGTCGGCGATCTCCTCGGGGCTGGGTCCGCGGTCGTCCACGCTGCGGGTCAGTTCCTGGCGCGCGGTACGGACGCGGTTGCGCAACTCCTGTACGCGGCGCGGTACATGCAGTCCCCACATGTGATCGCGGAAGTGCCGCTTGACCTCGCCCACGATGGTGGGCACGGCGAAGCTCTCGAACGCGCAGCCGCGCTCGGGGTCGTACCGGTCCACGGCCTTCACGAGGCCGAGCGCCGCCACCTGCTGGAGGTCCTCGGCGGACTCGCCGCGGTTGCGGAAACGGAGCGCGAGCCGCTCGGACATGGGCAGCCAGGCGCAGACGACGCGGCGCCGCAGCTCGTCCCGTTCGGGGCCTTCGGGGAGGGCGGACAGCCGCTCGAAGTCCGCCGCGGTGTCGGGTGCGTCGTGGTGGGAGTGGCGCCCCCGCTGCCGGCTGCCGCCACCCGGCGGGGCCTTGCCCGCCGTGACCCGACGCGGCTTCGTGCGGCGTACGGGCTTGCCGGGCGGCCGGCTCGGTGCCTGGTCGGGCCGCCGGCGCGCGGCGCGCTGCTCGGGCGTGGGTTCTATCGCGGTGTGCTGTTCTTCGGCCTGGGATGTCATGGGCATGGTCTGGGCTCCCTGATCCGTCGACTCAGAGTCCGTCAGATCCCGTGGAAGCGCGGCCAGGCAGGCGCGCCCGAGAAGCGTGAAAGGTCTTCCACGGGCGTGCCTCCGGTCCGAAGCACGGTTAGTCGCGTGCCCGGACGCCCCCTACGTAAACCCTTCCCCCTTCAAGTCCGTTGGGGCCGAGCGGTCCCGCGCCCGGACCGGAGGGGCCGCCGACCGGCCGTGCCTGGCGCCCAGGTAACCGCCCGCGCGCACCGCACACCACTCACTCCGTACGAATTCCGCCCGCCGGCCGCTCCACCGCCGGGCCGAGCCGCTTTTCAGCCCACCGTCCGGCGACCGGTCGTGGGTGCTTCGTAGTGGTGCTTCTCAGCGCCGTGGGGCTTCGTAGTGCCGTGGGGCTTCGTAGTGCCGTACGGTGACCGGCTCCGGCCCGCCCCAGTCCTGGCGTTCGGTGCGCACCGGCCGCCAGCCCCGCCGTTCGTACAGCGCGATCGCGGCGGAGTCCGTGGCGTTGACGGCCAGTACGGGCCGCAGCCCGCGCGCCGCCGCCTCGTCCGTCACGTGGCCCAGCAGGCGGTCGCCCAGGCCCCGGCCGCGCGCCGCCGGCGCGACGTAGAGCCGGTTCACCTCGCCCCCGCACAGCGCGGCGTGCCCCACGACGCGGCCGTCCGCGTCCTCGGCGACCCAGGCGCCGGTCAGCCCCTCCGGAGTCAGCCAGCCCGCCGGGTCGGCGGGCCAGGCGTACGGATAGCCGCTGTGCAGGTGCACCGCGCGCAGGATGCGTACACACGCGGGCAGGTCCCGCGCGCTGCGCCGTCTGATCATCGCGCCACGTCTGATCACCGGCCCATCGAACCACGCGAGGGGCATGGCCGGGAGCGTCTTGGGTACTGCTGCCAGCACTCCCCCTGCAGGAGGCCGGCCGTGAGAGCAGGAGAAGGAAGAAGGCGATCAGGCAATGGCACAGTTGGTACGGGAAGTCATGACGCCGGCCGTCACAGCCGTACATCCCGACGCTTCGCTGGTGGAGGCGGCTCAGCTCATGCGCGCGCACGACATCGGAGACGTCCTGGTGGCGGAGGGCGGCAAGCTGGTGGGCGTGGTCACAGACCGGGACATCGTGCTGCGCGCGGTGGCGGACGGGGTGGACCCGCTCAGCGTGCCCTGCCACTCGGTGTGCACCCCGGAACCGGTCACGGTCGGCCCCGAGGAGCCGGTCTCGGCGGCGGTGACGCTGCTGCGCCGGAACGCGGTGCGGCGGCTGCCGGTCGTCCAGGACGGCACGCCGGTGGGCATGGTCAGCATCGGTGACCTGGCGCGGGACCAGGACCCCGACTCGGCCCTGGCGGACATCAGCCGGGCCGCGCCGGACGGATCGCCGGGTCGGTGGTGATCCGTCCGGACGACGGGCCGTTACCGTCCGCACCGCCTGTGCCGTCTGTGCCACCTGTGCCGTCTGTGTGGTCTGTGGGGTCTGCGGTGACTCCTCCGGCAGACAGGCGCATACCGTCTGCGGTGGTCCCGCTGGGGTACATGTGGCTCATGCGCACTGTACTGAGTACGTGGGACCGCAGGACGTTCAACGGGGTCGCGACCCGGCACTGGCCCGGCGCCGAGCGGGTGCTGCCCAAACTGAGCCGCGCCGCCGACCACGGGCTGCTGTGGCTGGGCGCGGCGGCGGGAGCGGCGGCGCTGGGCGGGCGGCCCGCGCGCCGGGCCGCGCTG